>DASYCD010000233.1:0-12143 GCA_036500405.1 Bryobacteraceae bacterium | reverse complement strand
ACGAAACCTTCGACGCCGTGATTGTCGCCGACGTCCTCCATCACGACCACGATCAGTCGCGGTTGCTGTATGAATCGGCGCGCGTATCCAAACACCTCGTCATCGTCAAGGACCATCTCCGCGAAGGCTTGCTGGCCCAGGAGCGAATCAGCCTTCTCGACTGGGCCGCCAACGCGGGTTACAGCGTGCCAGTCCTGTACAAGTACAACAATCTCGCGGAATGGCATGAGTTGATCGGCAGATACTCCTCGAAGATACTGACCGAACGGACGTCAATCGACATTTATCCCCCGGTCTTCAATCATCTGCTCGGCAAGGGACTCCACTACTTCACCGTTTTCGAGCGCGCCGCGTCATTACCCGGCGTCGTTACCCAAGTCCTCACGCGGTAACCCTGCGCCAGAATGACGAGCTGAAGCGCGGATCGATAAACGGCACAAGCTCGTGCCAGTTTGGATAGAACCGCCGGAAATGGCCTGCGGACATGCGGGCGTCCTTGGCCGGATACAACCTGCCGCCTGCAGCCGCCACAATGTCATCGAGCCGTGGCAGCCTTTCCATCACGGTGCGGCTCCATGGAAAGTCCAGCGCGATCGTTACTCCGCTTCCCGAGAACGAGAGCAGCCCCGCCGGCGAGTGATCGCCCATCACCTTCATCACAGTCAGGAACGATCCGCCGACATCTGCGGACGCAGCGAGAATCTCGCGCACCGCGTCCCGCGACGGCACCAGCCCCTGCCACTGGATCATGCCACCCGGCCCATAAATCCGGTGGTAATTCCCGACGCCGTCCAGCGGATAAAAGAACGGGCCCAGCGCCACCACCGCCCGCTGCCGCGCCGGACGCACCTGATACAGCCCGGTGTTAAACATCCGCAGCGTACTCGGATTCAGCACGCTGAACGGCATCACAAACGGCACGCCAATCCAGCCCTTGCCGGGCGGCCTGCGCTCACGCCGGTCCGGGTCCTGATTGTGATTACCCCGCATAAACAACCCGCGGCCGAGCGCCTTCCGCGAGAGCGTGTCCGTCCACGCGACCATATAGTCGTACCCGCCGAGTGACTCATCATTCAAGCTATAGAACTCGTCGAGCCCCCCATAGCGAATCGTCTCGCTGTCGACCAACGAATTCGCAACGGGCTTGAGCTGCAGTTCAACCCATTCGATCAATCCGGTCAACCCGAGCCCGCCGATCGTCGCGCGAAACCACTCGATGTTCTCCTCGGCCGAGCACATCAGCCGGCTTCCGTCGCTCCGCCGCAGCGAGAACCGAATCACATGATGCCCGAACGTTCCCGCACCGTGGTGATTCTTCCCGTGGACGTCGTTGGCGACCGCGCCCCCCAGGCTGACAAACCGCGTGCCCGGCGTAACCGGCAGGAACCAACCGTGCGGAATCGTCATTTGCATGACCGCATCAAGCGTCATGCCCGCCTCCGCCACCAGCCGTCCGGTTGCGGCGTCGAAGCTGATGACCCGACTCAGCCCCCGCGTCGTAAGCAGAACGTTCCCGTCATTCAGACACGAATCGCCGAGACTTCGCCCCATGCCGTGAGGAAGAAACGACAAGTCGTATTTCCCGAACGGAATCTCGTGGTCGCGCGAATCAACGCGAATGAGGACGGAACGCGAGCGCGGATAACGCGCCCAGTTCACGACCTCACTGAGCATTCGGCATCAGACCCAGCACAACGGCGGCGGCAATCAGTGTCCCGACGATATAACTGACGCGATCGTGAAATGCGTAGAGTACAGGATCTTCCCGCATATTTCCGCGGTGTGCGATCAGCCAGACCCGAATGATCCAGTAGGCAAACAACGGACACACGCTCCAAAGCATTTCGGGATGCCGGTACAGTTTCTCGACTTCGCGCCCATTTACGTAAAGCGCCAGAACCACACAAGCCAGCAGCCCCGACCCAAGTCCGGCCTGGCCCACGATACTCATATCGCGGATGGTATAGCTTCGCCGCTCACTCGGCCGTCTTCGGTACTGCCGCAGCCCGACCAGTTCCGAATAGCGTTTGACAAACGCGAGACTGAGGAAGAGGAATATCGAGAACTGAAACAACCACGGTGAAACATACGCCCCGGTGACAAGGCCTCCGGCAAACACCCGCAGCGTATACAAGACAGCCAGCGCGACGACATCGAGAACCGGTTTGCTCTTGATCCACGTGCTGTAACAGATCGTCAATGCCAGATACGCCACCAGACAAACCAGAAGCGGCAGGCCTGCGAGCAGGCTCAACCCCAGGCCGCTCGAAATCAGCAGCAATCCGAGGCCGGCGCCTTCCGCGATCGACATCTCGCCGCTGGGAAGCGGCCGCCGGCGTTTCAGGGGGTGTCCGCGATCCGCTTCCAGATCGAGCAGATCGTTGAACAGATAAGTGCCGGAAGCGACGAGCGAGAATCCGGCGAACGCAATCGCAAGCGATTCGAGAATATGCCACGACACCGTGTGATTCAGCAGCGTGGGGACACACACCAGAATGTTCTTCACCCACTGGTGCATGCGTATCGCCCGCACGAATTTGCGCGCACCCGCCGCCGGGCCCCCGAATCTTTTTCCCGTCTCCGCCCCCGCGGCGCCGGCACTCGCCGACGAACCCACGACGTGCGCGACGCGGCACGCCTGCCAAACGGCTTTGTCCGAGATGCTGTCGCCGATGTAATCGAATCCTTTGACGCCGAAACGCTTCACCAGTGCGTCGCGTTTCTGCGCGCCTTTGAGATTGACTTGGTCCGTGCTGGCGAAAACCTCATCGAACAGGCCAAGATGGTTCGCGACGCTGTCTGCGACCGTCTTATGCGCGGCCGTGGCCAGGACGATGCGGCGTCCCTTCGCGCGCTCCGACCGCAGATACTCGAGAACGTCCGCTCGATAGGGCAGGCCGGCCGCGTCGGGCGCCCCGTATTTGGCGACTTCGGCTTTAAAGGCGGCCCTGCCTGTCATGAGCCTCCCGGCAAGCGAGCCGACTCGCGCGGGAGCGCGGCGCACGATCGAGACGACGCCTTCCCACAATGTGTCGGTTGCGATGAGCGAGCCGTCCAGATCGGTAACCAGAGCCGCGGGCGCGGCGCTTCCGCCGATCGTGGTCCGGAAATACTCCGGCCCCGATTGGCGATCCTCGGTTGAAGTCGCGGCATCCCCGCCGGCAGTGTTCACGTCGGAACTCCCGGCCGCGGCGAAAAGGCGAACGCCACGGCGTATTAGTTCAGCTTAGTACAAACTAATACAGTCTCGACGCCACCACTCGTCTGTAAGTCAGCGCGGCCGCATCCGCTTTTGCGGTGCCGCCCGCGGCTCGCCAGGCTTTCTCGAGAAGGAACTCCACGTCCCGGTCTTCACCGTAGCCGCGGACGCCTTCCAGCAGCCGGATCGCGGCGGCCGCATCTCCCGAATCGAGCGATGCTCGGGCCGCCTGCACGGCGAGGCGTCGTTTGCGGACTGCCAGCAGGCGAAATTTATCCGTCACCAGTTCCGAAAACGTCAGCTGCGACGCCTGCGGAACCAGATCGAACCGGAACTGCACCGCGAACAGCAGGGTGAACATGCAGCAGGCGCCCCAGACTGCTACCATCCTCCAGCGGACGCGCGCTGGCGAAGAATTGATCAGCGTGATCAGCCCCAGGCCAATGAGCGGCGTGTCCGATAAGAGATAGCGGGCCCCAAACGACTGAACGCCACTCCAGAACCACACCGACCCGACAACGGCCACCTGCAGGGTGAGAATGATGATCCACGGCACGTATGTCCGGGCGGACTTCACGGCTCCCGCCAGCAACCCCGCGACACCCAGCAGCGTGAGCGGCGTCCAGATAAACCACCCGCTCTGGCTCGAGAACAACACCTGCAGCATGTGCTGCGGGGGAAAAGAAAAGATTCCGCCGCCCTGCGGGATCGTCAGATATTTCCCGTAAATCATCTTCCATTGCCAGCTCTGCGGGATCCACCAGATCAGGACGCCGGCTGCGTACGGCAACCGGCCTCTCCACCACGATCCGCGCGCCAGTTTCAGCACGCGCGTTCCCCACAAATCGAACATCAGCGGGCCGGTCAGATACAGGCAATCCTGCCACCGGCAAATCGACAGAAACCCTCCCACAACGCCGAGAGCGAGCCAGTCGCGCGCCCGCTCCGACTCACGCACCCGCCACCACGTCCACAGGAACAGCGTGGCGAAGAGAAAGGTCGACGCGTGGGACATCTGCGAAAACGCGTAGTAGCCCACGTTGGTGCCGAAGAAGATGGCCGCTGTCGCAACCAGCGCCCAGATCGGCTGCCGGCGCTCGTCGATACCCCCTCCAAACGCCGCCACCGATTGCAGCCAGAGGTACATCGAGACCAGGCCCAGGCAGGTGATCAGAACATTCCCGATCGAATAGAAGAAGACCGCCCAGTGCGAGTACCCATCCGCCGGATTCCCCGCGATCGCATCCGCGCCCGTTCCGATTGCCAGCAGAGGAATCTCGAGGAACGAATACCCAAGCCCCCAGGGACTGCCCGGCAGCCCCGTCCCCGGCTGATTCTTCGTCCACATCCGGCCGTCCGGCGGCATGTGCTCGTATTCGTTGTTGAGGTTGAAGTCGTGATCGACGAGGATGGAGTGCGCCATCCCGAAGTACGCCACGGGGTCTTCCCCGCGCACCTTGGCCAGCCGCCGTCCCGCCGGCGCCGCGTAGTCGAGGGCGACGAAGGCCAGCAGCAGGATGACGGAAAAAGCGCCGAGAATGCGGGTACCGGCCGCGCGGGACATTTAGGAAGTCCGCAGCATAGCATGGGTGTGAGACGGGCTGCAGCGGGGCGCTTGCGAAGTGGAACCCTATGCTAATCTGACGTTGCAGGCCCCAACGCCTCCCGTTTTTTTCACACAGCGTTTATCACACGCAGGAGCCGGTAGCTCAGTTGGTAGAGCATCGCACTTTTAATGCGGTGGTCGCGGGTTCGAGCCCCGCCCGGCTCACCATTCACTCGCGCTGAAATCGACGTGACTCTACGAGTTTCCGTCAGCGCGGGATGTTGTCGATTCTCCCGAGTTTGCTGATGAAGGCACTGGCCGCGAACCTCGTTTGGCGCTGTGTAGCCTCCGGCGCCCGCAGACTTTGGCATGGCCCCCCGCATCGTTTTGAGTCAGGAGGGCAACCCTTCCTTTTGGGCCGCCCGGGTTCCACGAGGAGTTGAAGCGAGGCAGGACTTGAGCAAGTGCACGTGTCCATGTGGTCGGTTCAGGACCCAAGCCGCGGGTTCAAAGCCGGGTTTTCTCGGGTTCAAGTCGGGTTTTCCCGGGTTCAAAACGACGCCAACCCGGGGAAGGTTTCCTTTTGTTATTAAACACTTGCCCGGGATCACCCCCTGAAAAATGATTTATTGCCCGTCTGCCCCGCCCGGCTGATGACCGGCAGCCGGGCACACTACGGGTGTCCCAACTGTAGGACGTTAAAAGTTCGTGCAATATGCAATTTTCAAAGATCCGTCGGCCGGAGCTCTTCGTCAGAGACGGCCTGCTACTGCAAAGAAAAACAAAACGGGTACAAAACGCACCGGCTCCGAACATCGATCAAACCGGGAACAGCATTTTCGAGGCAAAGATCGGCCGGCGCCTGTCCTTTCGGTCGCCGCCGCGATAGCTTTTTCGGCCCAGCGTTGATGTTTTTGGGTAAGTGCTGGTCTCCGGGGTCAGTATGCATCACGAAAATGACCCCGGCGGAGTGTCAGGAGGTTAAATTGATGGATTTAAAAGAAAAACATTTTCGTAATTCGCGTGACTCGCCCACGGCATGCGTTGCTTCTTTCGAGTTTCCGATTCTCTGGGCTTTGCGTTCAGCTCATGCGCCCCAGACGGTCTGAAGATCTTTCAGCGACTTCCATTGCGCGGAAGAAAAATCGGCTCAAGCCCCGATTCCGCTATCAAGGCTTTCCCCGCGATGACTTCATCTACTTTCATGGAAACTGTTCGGTGGTCATCGTAGTTTTTGGAAATGACGAATTCTGGAACCGGCAGCACCCCCTTGCCGAGCGATTTTTCGATCATCGCGAGTTCCGCGTCGCTGAGCTGGAAAATGGCTTCGACGATTGTTGCGGACTCCCGGTCTCCTTTTTCGAGGGCCTGCCTGTAATCCTCCACCTCGGCGCGCGGGTATTCGTCCACAACATCGTATTTGCCCCGGGCATCTATGATCGGATTCAGTTTATAGAAGGCCTTCAGCAAGCTCGTTTTTCCAGATTCGTTCTTTCCGACGAGACGGGTAATGTCGCCAGTGGGGATCGGGTTGGAATCATGAATGGACTTGTATTCTCGAACGTGAAATTGGGTCAGTTTCATTTGTTGGCCGCTCGCTCGAAAATAGATACTCCCGCCAGCTTCGCGGCCTTTTGCAGCTTTTCATCGAGCGTCGCCAGCGGCGCGCCGTGGCGGATCGAAAGCTCCAGATAGGCAGCGTCATAGGCGGTCAGGCCGTGCGCGCGGGCCAGCGGGAGAACGTCATTCACGTGGTTTGCGACCGGACGCGTATCCTGAACGAGCGAGAGGCTTTCCAGCAGCGTTGTGAATTGTCTGATTTCCGGCTGGTTCAGGCGTTTCCGGCGTTCTCCCACCAGAACCGCATTGGCGATTTCGAGGCTCCAGACGGCCGGCACCAGCATCGTCTTTCCCTCAAGGGACACCAGCACGGCATCAGCATAGTCACTGGTTTCATCCGGGAAGCACCATGCGAGCGCTATGGAAGCATCGACGACGACCTGGCTCAAAACCGGCGGCCTTCTTCGATCATTTCCTTGACGCTCATGTTGCCGGGCTTCACGCGTTTGCGCAGCGCCCGCATGCCCTCGACAATGTCCTTATGGGAGAGCTTAGCTTCGGTTTCCGCGACCGGCACCAGCACGGCGGCGGGAATACCATGCCGCGTGATCGTGATTTTCTCGCCTTTGGCGACCCGGTCGAGCAAGGCCGCCAGATGGGTTTTCGCCTCGAATGCGCCTACGGTTTCCATGTCCAAGTCCCACCAACTAGTTTAAACCAGTTTGTTCATCCGTACAGATGACAGCAGCCACCGTTGCCGGGTCAAACCTGCGCCAAATGTAATAGCTGGGGCATCGCTTGTATCCACGTCAGGCCGCGCATTCCCAGGACCAGGGAAAAGTCATCTCGTTGATTCCACGTTGCCTCCGCTCCGTGGAGTTTCGAAGGAATGGGTTGGTTAAGGCATGAAGAAAATCCAGTTCAGGGCGTGGGATACGGACCGAAAGAAGACGTTGGCGGTCACCAAGTTGTTCATGGACGGTCTCGGCGTCAGTCCACGCCGCTCGATGGAACTGGAACACGAGCGAGTTTATGGCGACCTATACCCGCTGATGCAGTTCACCGGCCTCCGCGAGAATCCGGAGATGCTTAATAGTTCTATCGGGCAGCGTTATTCCCAACAGTAGCTTGTGTTCCTGTCGAGATCAGACCATCTTGAACTCGTCTATCGCCCACATCGAATCATCGCGGCTACTTTGAGCGCCCGAATAAATCCACGCACACCAGGAACGTCATAAGTGCGGCCCCGGACGCCAGGACGAGAAACGCGATAGCCCCTAGAAACAATCCAAGCCAGTAGCTGATCGGCTCGCGATCCCGGTGAGAGGTGCAGCCTTTGACTGTAAGAACACCACTCCGAAAGGACTTGTAGCAGCCATTTCCAAGGAGGAAGGCAACCGTCGCAGAAAAAACGAGTATGAGCAGTTCACGCGCCACTTAAATGACGATTCTAACGTTCACCCTGCCCCTTCGCGCTGGGAAGATTCCGGAATTCGGGTCGACCAGGATTCAGGTCGCTGGGGCCCACACCTTTATGGGGATTTTGTACGATAGATCCGGTAATGCGGTAATTTTGGAGTTTTGGAGGACCATGAAAGCAACAACCTACGCATTATCAATACCGTCACCTGATCCGAGCCCCGCCCGGCTCACCAAATTACGGCGGGCCGATGTCAGGCGCTGAAGCATGGGTTCCGCCGAATCCGACTCTGCCGGTCCTTCGTGAGGCGGTTCGGTTGTGTGAAGGCTGCGATCTCCGTCTGCACGCGACACAGGCCGTCTTCGGGCAGGGGCCCCGCACAGCCCGCATGTTCCTGATCGGCGAGCAGCCCGGAAATGAGGAAGACCTTAAGGGTTTTCCATTCGTGGGCCCGGCCGGGCGGATCCTGGATCAGGCGCTGGAAGCTGCTTCCATTGACCGGACCTCGGTCTATCTCACGAACGTCGTCAAGCATTTCAAATTCGAAGACCGAGGGAAGCGGCGTCTGCACAAAAGACCGCTGGTTACTGAGATTCGAGCGTGCGGCCCATGGCTTGAAGCCGAAGTGCAGGTGGTCAAACCAAGGGTAATCGTATGCCTGGGAGCAACCGCCGCTCAGGCGCTCTTTGGAAGCGCCTTTCGGGTGACGGAGAAACGCGGTATGCCGCTCGAACACAAATGGGCGTGGCACGCACTGGCTACGATCCATCCTTCCGCCGTTCTCCGGACGCGGGACAAACAGGCCCGGCACGCCGAATACTCGCGCTTCGTCGACGATCTGAAGAGTGCAGTTAAACTTCTGTGAGCCAGGCGCGGAGGAGAGGCTGCCTGCTGCGGGCCTTCCTATGTGCCCGCGTACCCGCCTTCAGGAACCTATCGCCTTCTTCGGCCCTCCGGTCCCGGTCACTTTGAATTTTTAGCCGCTGTCTGTTGCAGGAAATGTAGAAGGCCTCCAGTTTAGAGAGAAGCGGGCTGGTCACATCCTGAATCGTTTGCAAACCCTGGTGATCGCAGGAGTGAATGGCGACGCCGAGAAGCCTGTCATTACTTTCGGTCTTGCCCTCCGATTTCGTGGTCTCAAAGACTCCGATGATACGGACTTCGATCAGCCAACCCACATGCGCAGGCGCATCCATCAGCACAACAATGTCGAGGGTCGCCGTCTTCGCCGAGGGTGGAGGGAATGAAACCAAAGTCGAAGAGAAATATCATCCCTGGCGGAACACGTCGAAAATGCGACGCGGCTCCCTCGCGAGGCCAGCATCGATCGCGTTTGCAATCTCGGACCTCTATCTCCTGGGCCCCAATGCGACGCGCCACGTGGTGAGTGTGGAGACTTCCACTCCGCCGGTGCGCGACTATCGTGCCCCGAAAGGAATCTCCTCGCAGGCCTTCGCGCGCCGCCTCGGCTCGATGCCTTCTCTCGTTCCGTTCGGATGGCGGCACGTCATCGTCGTTGGCCGACCGGTGCAGATCGGCGTGGCGCGCCAGGTCCAGACACTGCGTGCCGACGCCGACGGCGAAAACTACCTTCTCGCAGAATCCCTCGAGGAGGCGTGGCAGCATCCCGGGATCACGGCGCCTGAGTTCGCTCAGGTTGATTTGTGACGTGATCCCGGATCCACCCGAGCTTTCCTGTTTTCACACCTCGAACGCCACCGCCCCCACATCCGACGCATAATACTCATGAACCCACGAAGCAAGCGGGCTGGATTTCGATCGCGGACCTCACCGAACCCGCGGGCACGATCATGGTGATCCGTCGCCTCCCATCGCCCTCGACCGGCAAAACGGCCGATTCGCGATTGCCGGTCCCCGTAGTGTTACGGTCGCCTCCCTGCAGAGGGCCCACGGCTCACCTCCAACGCCACCGGCCGCGCCACCGCCCCCACCTCCGGCGCATAATACTCGTAAACCCGCGAGGCAAACGTACTCGCCCGGACCGGATACTTCGCCCGTAACCGGAACGACAAATTCACCCTCCCGTTCGCCCCGATCGAATCGAAGTAAAGGATCGCCTGCGTCCCGGTGAGACTGTACTTCTCCAGCCGCCCGCTCTTTTGTCCCGCGGTCTTCGTCCGATAAGAATCCAGATCCTCCGATAGCAGATCAAACCCCGGAGGAATCCCGAGATCGACCATCACCATATTGGCGGTGCTCGCCAGGTTGTTTCGCACTGTTGCCGTCGCCGTCGCGATCTGGTCCTGCTCCAGCCGCGTCCGATCGTAGTGGACGTCAATCGAGAGCGCCTCGTTCTTCGCCTTCTCCGTCCATGGCACGAAATAACGGCCCGCAATCTGCCAGGCCAGCCCGCCTTCTCCCGTGAACCGGATCTCGACCGGATTCGCCGCGCGCACATCCGCGCCCTTGAACACGAACTGGTGCAGCAGATCGTTATTCTCCGGTGTCAATGTCAGCCGCGCCGCCGTCTTGCCGTTGATGTTGATCTCGACCGTACCCGTCGCCGTGCCGGACCGCTTCTCCGCCGCCAGCAGCAGCGCCTGCAGCGCCATGATCGTCGCCTGCGTCGTACCCCACCCGCCCCTCGCGTCCTTCTTCGCCGCGATGTAATTCGTGGCCTTCGCGGCGAGCGCGGCGTCGCTGCCGTGCTTCAGCAGAGCCTGCACCGCGAGGCCCGTCGTCTCCACCGCCGCGCTCGGACCGGTCGCGTACATGCTCGTCTCCTCCGCGCTCCACCACGCCTGATCCTTTTGCTCGGTTCGCGCCTCGATCAATAACCGCATCGCGTTTTCGATGAGCCCGGCGTCCTTGCGGTAATCCACCGCGAAATTC
Organism: Bryobacteraceae bacterium; assembly: GCA_036500405.1. Classification (GTDB taxonomy): domain Bacteria; phylum Acidobacteriota; class Terriglobia; order Bryobacterales; family Bryobacteraceae; genus BOG-234. The sequence goes on along the minus strand of DASYCD010000233.1, from coordinate 1,565 downwards.
GCCAGCACCGCCAGCGTGTAGGCGTCGGCCTTGGTCGAGCGGTCGGTATGACTGTCGATATACTGCCGGGCGCGATCCACGGCCGGCCCTTTGTAACCCGTCACCTCTAGCAGGCTGCTGAAAAACCCTGGCGGAACGTACCGGTGTTGATTATCCTGGGACAGAGATGCGTGGAGACGACATTCAGCAGAACGAGTTATTCAGCTATGGATCGTTGGAGGAGCGAGTACCGGAGGGACATCCTCTGCGTCCGATCCGGCAGATGGTGGACGAAGCGCTGAAGCAGATGAGCGGCCGGTTCGACGAGATCTACGGAACCGAGGGACGTCCGTCGATCGCTCCGGAACGTCTTTTGCGGGCTTTGCTGTTGCAGATGCTGTATTCGGTGCGCAGCGAGCGCATGTTGATGGAGCAGTTGGAATACAACCTTCTGTTCCGCTGGTTCGTCGGGCTGTCAGCCAATGAGCCTGTGTGGCATCCGACAGTATTCACCAAGAACCGGGACCGGTTGCTGGAAGGGGCCGTAGCGGAGGAGTTTTTCTCGCTGATCGTGCGCCAGGCGCGAAGCCGGAAGCTGTTGTCAGACGAACACTTCACCGTGGACGGAACGCTGATCGAGGCATGGGCCGGGCAGAAGAGCTTTCAGCGGAAAGGGAGCGGCGATGATCCGCTGAATCCGCCGCCCGTGGATCGCAGCAACAATCCGACGGTGAACTGGCACAAAGAGAAGCGCACGAATCAAACCCATGAATCGCTGACCGACTCGATGGCACGGCTATATAAGAAGTCGCGCGGAGCCGAGGCGCGCCTCGCATATCTGGGCCATGTGCTGACCGAAAATCGGAATGGGCTGATAGTGGATGTGCGAACCACGCAAGCCGGCGGGACTGCAGAGCGGGATGCAGCGATCGAGATGCTAAGCGGCAAGCCGTCATCGAAGCGCGTCACGCTCGGCGGAGATCGCGGTTACGATACGCGTGGTTTTGTAGCGGCGACGAGGGACCTGAACGTCACGCCGCATGTGGCGCAGAACAATAATCATCGGCGCAGCGCCATTGATGACCGAACAACCCGGCACGATGGCTATGCGGTCAGTCAGCGCAAGCGGAAACGGGTGGAAGAGGTCTTCGGATGGATGAAGACCGTGGCTCTGCAGCGGAAGACGCGCTTTCGTGGCCTTGCACGGGTGGGCTGGATGTTCACCTTCGCGGCTGCTGCCTACAACCTGGTCCGGATGCGAAATATTCAGGCGGCAAACGCATAGGGAGAAGTGTGCCTGCACGACAAAAACACAGGTCACTTAGGCCACGTATCCCCCTACGTGGTCCGATATCCGCCGCCCTGTAAGGCTCGCAACTCACAGCTGCTTCGCGCAATTCCACCAAAATTGCCTCGCAGGTCGTTTTTTTCAGCAGCCTGCTAGAGGTTCCGGGCCGCGAGCTTCATTCTTGTGCATGACACCGACTGAACTCGAAAGGAGAAAGCGTTGCTGACAAAATCCTCTCTCTCGACTCCGCAAAAGCGGCTGCTCGAAACCATGCAAAGAATGAATTTTGGACGGATCG
>DASYCD010000232.1:0-27842 GCA_036500405.1 Bryobacteraceae bacterium | reverse complement strand
CTCGCTTCGGAAAGGTGATCGGAAACGCCGTCCGAAAACAGCACCACCAGATCGCCCGGCATCGTCTGAAAAACTATCTCTTCGTAATCGCGGTCGGGCAGCAGCCCGAGCGGCACGCCTTCCACCTGCAGGTTGATGATGACGCCATCGCGGCAGATCACGGGCGGAGATCCACCGGCGTTCGCCATCGTGAAGGAGCGCGATTCCGGATCCCACAGCAGCATCATCAACGTGAGATAGCGGCCTTCTACTTTGCGATGCACCAGCGTGTCATTGAGGGCTCGCATCAGCTCAGCCGGCTTGCGGCGGCGCGGGGCGAGAGTGCGCATCAGCCCATTGACCATGGCTCCGAACAGCGCGGCGGCGGCGCCTTTGCCGCTCGAATCGCCGAACGCAATCTGCATCTGGCCGTCGCCATGGCCGAAGAAATCGTAGAGGTCGCCCGAAATTTCGCGCGCGGGCCGCAGCCCGATGGCGGTTTCGAGGCCTGCAATTTCCGGCGCTTCCTGGGGAAGCAGAACGGTCTGCAGATCGAAGGCGGCGCGCAGATCTTCCTGCATCAGCCGTTCGCGTTCGCCGATCTCCTCATAGAGCCGGGCATTTTCGATTGCGATCGCGACGGACGGCGCGAGCAGGCTCATGGTGCGCGCATGATCTTCGGTGAAGAAGCCCACCCGCTCACTTTCGAGATTCATGACGCCGATCACCACATCCTTCAACATGAGGGGCGCCGCGAGCTCGCTGCGGATTCCGGAATCGGTCGCGATGTAGCGAGGATCGACCGCGGTATCGTGCACGCGCACAATCTCTCGCCCGGTAGCAGCGGCGCCTGTGATGCCTTTCCCGATCGGAATGCTTTCGATGCTCACGCGCTGGTCGTAGCGCAGGCTGAAGCGGTGGCGCAGTTCGGTGCGCGAGGAATCCACCAGCAGAATGCTGAAGGCACTGTAGTCGATCAGAGTCCGAACGCTGGATGCGATTTTGCCCAGCAGCTCATCAAGGTCGAGAATCGACGAAAACTCGTGCGAAATGCGGGAGAGCGCCCGGATGGTTCGGTACTGCCGCTCGGCCCGGCGGTAGAGCAGGGCATTCTCGATGGTCACGGCCGCGCGGCCGCCGATCAGACGCAGGAGCGAGCGATGGTAGTCGGTATAGGCGCCCGGCTGGGCGGACTGGACGTCAATCACGCCGATGAGCCGTTTCCGCGCGATCATCGGCACGCTGAGTTCGCAGCGCACGGCGTCCGAAGTCGGCAGATAACGCGGATCGTTGCGGACATCCGGCACGAGAATCGGCTCGCGGGTTTGCGCGGCTGTGCCGACGATTCCTTCGCCGGGCGCGATCACGAGATTCCGGATGACGTCCTGACGATGCCCGACGGCGTGACGAATACGCAGTTCCTGGCGCTTCTCGTTATAAAGCAGAATCGCGAAAAGCTCGTACGGGATCACGCGTTGTACGATCGCCGCCACGCTGGAGAGTAACTCGTCGAGATCGAGCGTCTCCGCCATCGCAGTCGAAACTTCGAGCAGGAAGTCGAGCAGGTCCGTTCGTTCGCGAAACTGGACAGGTTTGGCCCGCGAGGAGGGCATATCAGTACTCGGCGCGCCCAATCCCGGCGCCATCCGCCGATTCCAGAATTTGCACGCTGGCGCTTGCGCCAATCCGGTTGGCTCCGGCCGCCACCATCGCCTGCAGATCCGCAAGCGTTCGAATGCCTCCAGAGGCCTTGACGCCGACGGAAGGACCGACCGTGCGCCGCATCAGCGCGACGTCATCCGTTGTTGCGCCCGAGCGGCTGAAGCCAGTGGATGTTTTTACGAAATCCGCGCCGGCCGCCACGGCGGAGCGGCAGGCCAGAATTTTTTGCTCATCACTAAGCAAGGCGGTTTCGACGATGACTTTCAAAATGGCGCTCTGGCCATGCGCCGCTTCCGCGACCGCTCGAATATCCTTTTCCACAATCCCGATTTCTCCGCCATGCAACGCGCCCACATTCATCACCATATCGATTTCCTGCGCGCCGTCCGCAATCGCCGCGGTCGTTTCGGCCACTTTGGCCGCCGTGCTTGCGGCGCCCAGAGGAAATCCTGCAACGGTACAGACCTTCACAGTCGAGCTACGCAGTTCGGACGCCACATACGCGGTCCAGAACGAATTGACGCAGACACTCGCGAACCCGTATTTCAGGGCTTCCGCGCAGATGTTTTGGATGTCAGCGCGCACGGCATCCGGCTTGAGGATGGTGTGATCGATCAGACGCGCGATATTCCGCTGGGAAGTCATGCAAGGGCGTGGAAACCACTAACCTAGCATACGGTGGAACGAAGGCTTCGCCAGCGGCGCGCGGCGCCCGCTCGATCAGGCGAGTTGCGAAGTGCAGTGGGCGCAACGCTTTGCGCCGATCGGAATCTCGCTGAGGCACTCCGGGCATTTTTTCGTCGTCGGATCGGCTGGCTTGTCATCCCGGTGGGAGCGCGCGATGAGCGCATTGACCGGTACCACGACGAGGTAATAGACAGCGGTTCCGATCAGCAGAAACGCAACCGCCGCATTTATGAAATTTCCCACCAGGAACGTGCTGCCGTTAATCTCGAACTGTATCTTGGAAAAGTCCGGCTTGCCGACCACAGCGGCAATCAGGGGCGTAAGGAGATCCTTGGTAAACTCCGTCACCACAGCGCCAAAAGCGGCCCCGATCACAACGCCGACCGCTAAATCCACTACATTTCCGCGTAAAAGAAACTGCTTGAGTCCACCGGATTCCATAGAGTCTCCTGCGAACTACTATAAACGGTTTGGAGACTCCTGGGCGCCAGGATTTTTCACATCGGGACGCCGTTCGCCGATACGTGTGTCGTTGCTCGCCAGATCCTGAAATGTATCGAAGACGCATACCGCCCAGAGTGAACTTTGGCGGGGCGCCGGGGCATGGCGCAGCACTTTCACGAGACCGACGCCGACACCTGTTATCCCGATGGTTGCGGCTACGGCCCTGATATGGGCCGCGGTCCAATAGAAGAACGAATACCAATCGATGGAATGTTTCATTTCATCTCTCTTTGACTTTGAAATTGCCGCGGCCGGGAAGATCCGGCCGCGGCTGGCATGAACGGCTGCTTAGCTGGCGGATTCGCTGATGGTTCCGGAAACCTCTACGTGCAGAACGGCGGAGATGTCCCGAATATCGCGCATTCTGCCGAGAATGTAGTCCTGAGTCAGCGGACCCAGCGGTTCGAAAGGGGTCTTATAGAGAAGAACGTTGGCCGTCGCGCCGTTCGCGTGGGCAGCCGGAGCGGTCCGCTGAACGGGAATGACGGACTGATTCTCGCCCCCAGGCGCGCTGGTCGCGTACATCACTTCATCGTCGATCAGAATGGCATCGCCAGCCTTGACTGTCGAGGTCTGGCCGAGGGTGATTGTCGCGTCCGGAGCGCCAACCGCGGCGCTGAGAGTGTGCGTCTCGCGGACATCGAACCTCCACAGCTTATCGATATCGGCCGCCATGGCATCCGAAATGTTTCCAAACTTCACGTTGAAATCTTTGGACATGAAAATTTTCTCCTAATAGATGGCCGGTGGGATACCGGTCGAATTGTTAGCCAGGACGACGGCCGGGACGGAGCTCTCGTTTGCGTATTCATTCGCGATCCAGCTTCCCGGCCGGGCTACATTTGCAACTTTCTGCAGATCGATCGACATGGATGGCGACGTATTCCGGTACCCGGATTGCCATGTGTGACTGGCAAAGCTCCAATTCGCCAAAGACCAGGCAGACTGTGGAGTACCGGTTCCATGGCCGGCATCGGCGCCGTTAATGAAGAACGCATATACCCCGGCGCTGTTGTCCCACGTGACAGCCACGTGCTGCCAGACGCCGGTAGTTATCGATGATGTCGAGACCGCGACGTTCGATGTATTCAGCCTGTCCAGACTTAACTTTCCGCTATTGACCCTGAATTGCGGTAATCCATTTGCGCCGCCGTTGTAGATGTCTCCGGAAGTCGTCGAAGAATTGATCCAGGCCGAGTACGTGAAAGACGGATACGCATCGAGGCGTCCATTGAAAGTACCCGTGCCGTCCGACCCACAGGTTGTGCCGCCCCATAGATTTTTTGAGGTGTTCAGAACCGTGAAAGACCCGGCTCCGTCGATCTGCCCGGCTGCGGCTGTCACGCCGGTCGCCACTCCGTTGCAACCGCTTGAACTGAAATCCACGTTCGCAAGCGTTCCGCTGGAATCCACGTTATATGGCGCCACCAGGAGAGTATTCGAGTCATAGGCCGACCCCACCGCGCCACCCTGATACAGAGTTACTGCCGGGTTTCCGAATCCTACATACAGGGTCCTTGGGCTCGTCGCGTACGACGGAATTTTCACCAGCACGATACCAGTGCCGGCCGATGATTTATACGCCTCCACATCCCAGGTATAGGAGCCGGTGAGCGTCTGGCATGTCGCGTCGTCCGTGACGATCAGATCCGTCGGCACAACAATTCCGTTTCGCGTTGTTGTATTCAGCGATTTGAACCTCGCATCGCTGAAAGAAAACGTGAGCGTGATGTTGGTCTGCGTGGACGTCGCCGCGCCCGGGAAAGTCACAGCGCCGCAATTGGCGTAGCCGGCCATCGACGGCAGAGCGAAGACGGCTGTCAGGAGGATCAGCCGGCGTATCATTCGGCCTGCCCCGCATTCGGAAGGGTGGGGATGGTGACGACAGCCTGATACGCATTGACCGTGGCCGCCGCTGTTCCGCTGAGCGCCGCGCGAATGACGATGCCTCCGCCGGGTACGCAGTTGTTTCCGCTGGTCACCAGGGTGAAGTGGCCCGTCTGCGACCAGGCTCGATTTGCCGCAGCCATAGTCTGCGAGGAGAACGCGCTCTCCGCGTTGAAGGCCGGATCATCGGACACACTGCCGTCGGCTTTCGTGCAGGCGCTCGATACCGTCCAGATCACCGTTCCGCTGGTGTTCGAGCCGGAGCCGTATTCGATCCGGATATAAGGTTGCGCTGCCGGATCCCAATCGAGTGGCAATTCCATCCGCCATTGCAGACCGGCGCCGGTGGAAGGAGTGGCCTGCAACGCGCCGCCGATATTGTTTGTACCCGCTCGGGCTGTGGCGGTCCATTGTCCGGAGGCATAACTCACACCCGCGCCAGCCGCCCCAGACGGCGCCGCTGCGAAAGGAATGATCTTGACGTCCCGTGAATCACAAAAAGCGGGGTCGGATGACGAGCCATTGGAACAGAAAACCTGATGCACAGTTCCCGCTGCCGCGCCGGTTATCGCGCTGCCCGCGCCCTGGTTGAGCGCCACCGTGTGCGCGGCGGCGCCGTTGTTCACGTTCGTGGAAGCGCCGAGGGCGGCCGCCTGACCGTTCACGGTCACCGAGGAGTTTGCAAGCGCCGCGTTCGGCACGGCTTGGTATGTCACCGTGTTGGAACTGGTGACTACCGGGACAGTATTATTGGCCGGCGCGGCGCTATAGGAAACGCCGTTGACCTTCGCGACGGTGACCGCGTTCGTGCCGCTGGTTGTCGCGTCGCCGCTCAGTTCAGAAGCGGTGGGTGTCGCGCCATCGCGCAGCAGACCCGTTCCTGGGGTGGCGCTGTTCAGACCGCCATTGGCGCGCGCCACAACACCGGTGACGTTCGCCGCGCTACCGGTCGTGTTCTGATTCAGCGTCGGTATGTCGCCGGGCTGAAGGGAACAGGGGGCGAAAGAGGCGGCTGTTCCGCAGGTGCCAATCACCTGATGAGGAGCCTGCCCGCCGGCGGCCGACAGTGTCAGCGTGCCGCCGAGAGCAACGGGCGTTGTGCTCGAGAGCCACGAAGGGACCGACGCTGTGAACGACGAATTCGTCAGCCCGGCATTATTCAGCGTGCCGGTAGCGCCCAGTTGCACATTGCCGCCGGTTGGATTCGAAAACGTAAACTGCAGCCCATTAAAAGAGGATGAGTTGAGGAAGTTCAATGTCGAAGGCGTACTGACGGCGTTTCCGTTCACCGCTGGTGCGAAGCCGCCGAAGACGCCGTTGTTGTTGAACTGAATTTGTCCGTTCGCGCCGCCTGGCTGCGAGCCGCACGGAGTGCTCGACCCATTCACCTCTACGCAGTTTGTGGCAGCGCCTGTAACCAGGCTGGCTGTACCGCCGGAAACAATCACGGCGCCGGTGCCGGAGGGAAACACCGCCGAGGCGCCGCCCGCGGCCGCGGAGACCCAGTAACCGGAGCCATCCGACACAACGTAAGCGGTGTTTGCCGATCCGAGAACATAGTTCGCGCTGACGCCATTGATGTGATTCCCGCTGCTGTTTACCGTGACGTTCGCGTTATTCGTATCGAGCAGCGCGACGCACCAGCCGGCGGACGGAACTGTCACCGGCAGAGAGAATCCCGCATTCGCGGTCTGGATGAGAAGCGCGCCGTTATCGGCGGGCACGATCTGATAAGCCGCGCTCTTGCTGGATATCGCTGCTGCTCCACAGCCGTTCGCTCCCGGGGCGCCGCTGGGGCCGATAGCCAGGCCGGGGTCGGTGATGCCGGTTCCCGGGTCGACGCGGTACTGCGCCGAGAGCGTGTCATTGGGCTGCGGGATTGAGGCTGCGGCGAACTGAACCGTGGAACCGTTGAGCGTGTAATCCACGCCCGCCTTCAGCAGCAAGCCGTTCCGGAACAGCAGCAGGCTGGATGTTGCGGGCGAGTTCGCCAGAGTGAAAGTGGCGTTGAGGCCATTGATCTGGCCTGAGGGAGCCTCGCCGTTGACGAACGAGGGCAGCGTGAGGCCGGCGGTGCAGGGCCCCGTGGTGCCGTCGACGAAGACGCAGTCGCCCAGATTGCCGACGACGGTTTCGATCTGGCCGCTCTGGTTGACCACCGCTACCGCGCCCGTACCGTAGCCCGGTCCTTTTATAGGGCGCGCGTTCAGGTCCGAAACCAGGTTGGTGATGGTGGATTCGGCCGCGCCGGTGAGGCCGCCGGCGGATCCGTCGCCGCCCCCGCCGCCTCCCACGCCACCTCCGGTGCGAACCTGCGCGACCTTCAGCGGTGTTGAGCTTGGCGTTACGGTCCACGTTTCCGTGTATTGCTGATTGCCGTCGCTGTGATAGAAAACGTTGTAAAGATTTGCGGGCGGCTGCGCGGTGTTATTCGGCGCGAGTTGCACCAGCAGATTTCCGTTCACCACCTGCACGCTCTTGCTCTGCTGGATAATCGTGCCGGGGTTCTGCGTGTCAAACGTGCTCCACCGAATAACCAGCGTGCCGTTGTAACGCGCGCCATCGGCGTTGAACAATGTGTCCTGAATAGTGGTGAGTGGGTTCTGGCCTGAGGCGATTCCGCAAAGAACCGGCAGAAGAATGGCCGCCGCGCTCAGCGTGATAAGTGTTTTTCGAAGGGGTCCCATGCTGCTCCTGCAACAGCATTAGCATCGGGCGTCAAAAAAACTACGCTCCGTTTTGCGCGGATTTCACGCTAAACGGTTGCGATGGCTGAGTTTAAAATTTCTGAAGATTTTTGAACAGAGGAGCGCGATTCGCCTGTATTTTCAGGCTTCCGGAGCGCTGTGCCGCGCTTTCGCGCCGTATAGGCCGCGCTCGCGGATGTAGCGCAGAACCGCTGGCGGAATGGGGAGGTCTCGGGCGTCGCGGGCGATCTCTTCGCGGATTGCGGATGAGGAAACGGGAAGATCAAGGCCGTTCAATTCGCGGACTCGCGCGTTCGGCGGGGTTTCGTAACAGGCGCCGGGGCGGGTCACGACGATGAATTCCACCAGCCGAACCACATCCTGCCAGCGCCACCACGTGCGAATGTCGGCAAAAGCATCGGCGCCAATCAGGAAAGCGAGAGGCCCCGAACCGAGCGCGAGAAGGTTTTCGATCGTATCGATGGAATAGCTCGGATTCGCGTGTTCTTCCGCGCGCGAGACTTCGAAATGCGGATCTGCCGCGCACGCCAGATCCACCATGCGAACGCGATCTTCCCAGGAAGCGATCGCGGCGCCTGGCTTGTGCGGAGGATTCGCGGCCGGCACGAACAGGATTCGTTCGATGCCGAGCCGCGAAACCGCTTCGCCTGCTACTGCCAGATGGGCGTTATGAATGGGATCGAAAGTGCCGCCGAAGAGCGCGGTACGCGCCTCCGGAGCGGCTGCGGAGGCGGGGTTCAACTCCGTTCGATGGTCACGGTGTTGATCCGGACGTCCTTCTTCGGGCGGTCGGAACCATCGCGCGGCAATTTGGAAATCTTCTCGGCGACGTCATAACCTTCCACCACTTCACCGAAGATCGAGTGGCGGTTATCGAGCCAGGGCGTCGCTGCAACCGTCACGAAGAACTGGCTGCCGTTGGTGTTCGGGCCGGCGTTCGCCATCGAAAGCAGGCCGGGTTTCGTGTGCTTCAGTGAAGGATGGAATTCATCCGCGAAGTTGTAGCCGGGACCGCCGCGGCCTGTGCCCTGCGGGCATCCGCCCTGAATCATGAAGTCCGGAATGACCCGGTGGAAGACCAAACCGTCATAGAAGGGCTTGCCCGTTTTCACGCCCTCGGCAAGGTCGGTGAAGTTCTTGACCGTGTTGGGAGCTTCTTTGTCGAAGAACTTTACTTTGAAGCGCCCTTCGGTCGTATCGAACACCGCGTAGATTTCATTAGCCATACGCTGATTTTAACGTGCGGCGAAGAGTATGGCGAAGCTCTGTACAAACGAACCCAGATGACGCATGATGTCGGGATGAGTTCTGGTGTGCAGGTGACCGTAAGTGGCCGGACCAAAATTCGGGAATTGCGCGTGCGGGCGGCGCGCGTTCCGATCGATCCGCCGCATCGAACGGCGAGCGGCGTGTTGAGCGAATCGCCGCTGGTGCTGACGGATGTGATCTGCGATGACGGCACGATTGGTCACAGCCTGATCTTCACGTATACGCCCGCGGCGCTGAAGCCGGAGGCCGATCTCATTCGCAATCTGGGGGAGACGATCGCGGGAGAAGCGCTCGCGCCCGCGGCGATCGCGGACCGGTTCGCCGCGAGATTCCGGCTACTGGGCATGCAGGGGCTTGTCGGTATCGCGGTGGCCGCGATCGATATGGCGCTGTGGGATGCGCTGGCTCGTATGCACGGCGTTTCCCTCGTGCGGTTACTCGGCGGGGTGGAGAAACCAATCATGGCGTATGGCGCGGTCGGTTACGATGGCGCGGCTGAATCCGCTCGCGTGGCGGAAGATTGGGCGAAGCGCGGCTTTCGCGGCGTGAAGGCGAAGATTGGCTACCCGACCGCTCAGGAAGATCTCGAAGTCATTCGCGCCATTCGGAGTGCTGTGGGTGCGGATGTCGCGATCATGGTTGACTACAACCAGTCATTGCTGCCCGCGACTGCGGTGGAGCGGCTGCGCACGGTCGATGACGAAGGGCTGACGTGGATTGAAGAGCCGGTGCTGGCGCACGATTTCGAGGGCCATGCGCATGTGGCGCGCGAGATTCGCACGCCGATTCAGTGCGGTGAGAACTGGTGGGGTCCGCATGACGTGCGGAAGGCGATTGACTCTCGCGCGTCCGACTTCATGATGCCGGATGTGATGAAGATCGGCGGCGTAACCGGATGGCTGCGTACCGCTGCGCTTGCCGAGGCGCATAGCATTCCGATTTCCAATCATCTGTGGCCGGAGATCAGCACGCAGTTGATGTGCCTGACGCCTACGGCGCATTATCTGGAATACGCGGACTGGTGGAATCCGATCGTTGCGGAGCCGTTGCAGGTGGAGCGCGGGATCGCAAGGGCCAGCACCGAACCGGGCACGGGCGTGGTGTGGAACGAAGCGGCTATCGCGCGATATAGCGTTTAAGCCCTACGAACAGCGCTGTTCGCGGGCTGCGAGAGAAGCGAGCTCGTCGGCGCGGTTATTATCGGCATGCGACGCGTGACCCTTCGTCCAGGTCCAGCGCACCTGATGGCGCGCGACCTCGCTATCGAGCGCCTCCCACAAGTCGCGGTTAACGACGGGCTTCTTCTGCGACGTGATCCAGCCGCGCTTTTTCCAGTTCGAGATCCACTGCGTGATCCCGTTTTTCACATACTCCGAGTCGGTGACGACTTCGATCTCACACTGCTCGCGGAGCGCGCGAAGCCCTTCAATCGCGGCTGTGAGCTCCATGCGGTTGTTGGTGGTGTGGGCTTCGCAGCCGAAGAGCTCCTTGCGATGTTCGCCGTAAACAAGAAGCGCCGCCCATCCTCCGCGTCCCGGATTTCCGAGGCACGCGCCGTCCGTAATCACCTGAAGTTTTTTCATTCGAGTACCGTTTTACCATCCAGCCGTCGGACGACCCTTAGGACGCCCAAAACATTTTTACATTTTTGTGTTTTCTTTTGGCTCGACTTGTTACATAATAATGATCGGGAGAATCAAACACATGGCAACCAAGAAAGCCGCTAAGAAGGCCGCCCCGAAGAAGGCAGCCGCCAAGAAGAAAGCTACGAAGAAAAAGTAGCTTTGAGGGCCAGCCACCGGTTGGCCCTTTTTGTTTTTAGAAGGGCAGGCTTTCGGGCCTGCCCTTTTTCTTTGGTACGCGGTCTACAGTTTCGCCCAATACAGAAACGCGATCATAGTCTTCGCATCCGTGATTTTATTGGTCCGAATCGCTTCCTGCAATTCCTTCTTCGAGAACCAGCGAGCTTCAATCCGCTCATCGTCCATCGGATGCGCTTCTCCCTGCGTCAGCTCTGTTGCGAGAAAGATCGTCATCTTCTCTTCCACGTAACCGGGGCTGGGGAAGAACGTCGTGAGCTTTTTCCATTTCTTCGCCTTGAGACCAGTCTCTTCGCCGAGCTCGCGCTTCGCGGCCTGCAGCGCGTTCTCGCCTTCGTCGATCTTGCCGGCGGGCAACTCCCAGAGAAACTGACCGGCGGGCAGTCTGTACTGCCGCACCAGAAGAATGCGATTCTTCTCATCGACCGGCATCATGACAGCGGAGCCGAGATGCCGCACCACGCTGCGCTTGATTTCCCAGCTGGATTTATCGACTGCTTTGTCTTCGGTGACGCGGAAGAGACTGCATGAGTAGACTTCCTTTGATGAAACTATCTTCATAACTTTTGCTTAGTTCCCCGATGGCGGAGCCGCGTGACGGATCGCGAGTACTTCGACCGGCGCGGTTGTGGTCCGCAGCGTCAGTCCAAGTTGCTCTTCGAGAGCGGTGAAGATCGACGGTCCATCCGTCGACGCGCCATTAGCGTCCATCTCCTTCGCGCTCCATTTCAGATCGACCGCAAATTTTCCGGGAATATTGGTCTGGTCGATTACCGGCTTGCCAGTCCGCGAGGAAAGAATCTCGGCCAGCCCGGCCATCGTCATGTCAGGGAATACCAGATGTCCTGAACGCATCAAGCTATTCACTCCCCCGTGCCCGTCCCAGGTCGTTTCCTGCGTCGAAGGCTTCAGCTTCGCACCGCCTTTGAGCGGAGTCAGGCCATAAACCTTCATCGATTTGGATTTCTGTTCCGTCTGAAGCGCAAATCGTTCGATGAGCAGAGTCTTCATCATTTCGGGAAGCTGCTTCTGGTCTGCGCCTTGCGGAAACTTTGCGGCGATGTCATACCGGTTGTCGTCGATCCAGCCGTTGGCGCCATCCAGTCTCCATTCGGGTTGGCCATATGCCATCTCGATCAGCATTTTCAGGGACCAGCTGTTCAGCGTCACTCGTCCGCTATCCACTTGCATCGGATTCCGCGGCGGCATGTTCGCGGGCGTCGGCTTGATGGACGCTGTTTCGAATGCCATGTCCGCGGACAATGCCACGCCGCTGAATGCCATGGCGACCAACGCAAGACCGGCGAAGATTTTCATCCCATCTACTCTAACGCCGAATTGAGCCGGCGAAACGGTCGACGGGCCAGGTGTTGAGCACGTCCTCCGCCGTCAGGCCCCCGCGACGCGCGGTCAGGATGCCGTAGCGCATGTTATGCAGGTGCTTCGGATGGTGGGCATCCGTCGACACGATAAACTTCGCGCCCTTCGCTTTGGCGGCGCGCACGTGGGTCGCGCTGAGGTCCAGACGCTCCGGGCTGCTGTTGACTTCGAGCGCGACGCCGCGCCGGACAGCTTCGCCCGCCACTTTATCGAAATCGAATGGAAACGGCTCGCGATGCAGCAAGAGGCGACCCGTCGGATGGCCGAGCGCGGTCACGTGCGGGCATTCGAGAGCTTTTAGCAGCCGATCCGTCATGGCATCGGATTCGAGATTCATGTTGTTGTGGACGCTCGCGATCACCACATCGAGCGCCGCCAGCGCATCCCAGGCGAGATCGAGCGCTCCGTCTTTGAGGATGTCGCATTCGAGTCCGGCGAAGACGCGGATCCCCAGATCGCCGCGTTCGTTAATCTTCCGGACGGTCTCGGCGAATTCGACGACGCGCTTTTCGTCAAGGCCGAAGTTCATCGCCTGCGCTTTCGAATGGTCGGTGATCGCGATGTAATCGTAACCAAGCGCACGAGCCGACTCCGCCATCTCTTCGAGCGTCGCGCGGCCGTCGGTAGCGGTAGTGTGCATGTGGAGATCGCCGCGAATATCCGACTGCTCCAGCAGTCTTGGCAGGCGATGCGATTCCGCCAGTTCGATCTCGCCCTGGTTTTCGCGCAGTTCCGGCGGAATCCAGTCGAGCCCCAGCATTCCGTAGACGCCTTCTTCGGTTTCGCCCGCGACGCGTGAATTGTCGTCCAGCCGGAACAGGCCGTATTCGTTCAACGTGAAGCCCATCCGGAGTGCCCGCTGGCGCAATGCGACGTTATGTTCCTTGCTGCCGGTGAAGTACTGCATGGCGGCGCCGAAGCTTTGATGCTCGAGCGCCCGCACATCGATCTGAAGGCCTTCACGTCCGACTTTGACGCTGGTTTTGTTCACGCCTCGGCCCAGAACGTCATTCACCCGCGGATGCTGCGCCACGCGATCGAGCACCGCCGCCGCGTTCGGACCGGTCACCAGTAGATCGATATCGCCGATCGTTTCTTTACCGCGCCGCAGGCTGCCCGCTGCCGCGACGATCTCGAGGCCGCCGACCTCGCGGATGTAAATCATCATTTCGTTCGCGGCGTTATCGGCGAAGTTCAGATGGAAACGGCCGCTGTGCTCTCGCATCTGGGCGATTCCGCGCAGCACTTTTTCTTCCAGCTTCGCGCCCATGCGTGGCAGTTCGCGGAGCTTTTGGTCTTTGCAGGCCTGCTCAAGCTCATCGATTGTCTTGACCGCCAGATGTTCGAACAGCACTGCGATGCTCTTCGGGCCGAGCCCCTGGATCTTCAGAAAGTCGAGCGCCGCGGGCGGAAACTTCAGGAGGAGTTCGTCGCGCCGTTCGCAACTGCCGCGCTTTTCGATCTCTCCGAGCACCGCGGCCAGACCTTTACCGATGCCCGGCACATTGGTGATTTTGGCTTCCGGGTTGGCGAGAATGTCCCCGATACGCTCCGGATAGCCTTCAATGACGGCGGCGCCGTTGCGATAGCTGCGAATGCGGAAGCCATCGTCGCCGGCGATCTCCATCAGATCGGCGGTCTCATACAGGATGCGCGCGTACTCACGATTTTCCAAGCTTTTTCAGTTTAGCTTTCGGGAACGTATGCCCGAAGCGTTTGAGGTCGATTTTGTCACCCGCGATGATGATGCCTTCCGCGCGCAGCCGCAAGCGCTGCTCAAGTCCGTTCTCGCCGGGTAGGCGGATTTTTCCGCCGGCGCCGATCACGCGATGCCACGGGACATGCGAACCGTTTCGCAGCGCCCAGACTACCTGCCGCGCCGCGCCTGGATGCCCGCTGGCAGTTGCGACATCGCCGTAAGTCGAAACCCGGCCTTTCGGGATTTTGCCGATGGTGGCCAGGATCCTCTCAAACATCGATCAGTTCTCCGCCGGGATTTTTTCTGCCTGATCCACGACGATTGTGTCGAGCGGCCCGTTTCTCGATTCGAGCTTCAGACCAAGCTGTTCCTGTACGGCGGTGAAGAGTGAGGGTGCGGTGGAATCGTCGGTCGCGCCGGCGGTACCGCTGCCCGGGGCCCAGCGCAACTGAATCTGGTATTCGCCGGTGAGGCCAGTCTGATCCACGATGACCTGGTGCTCCATCCGCGAGAGCAGCATCGTGATGAGGGCCAGAGACGCGCGATTTCCCGTCACGTGGCCGGTACCTCCGCTGTTATTTCGCTCCTGAGAAATATCCGCGGGCGTCATTTTGACCTCGCCCTTGCCGCGAACGAGCGCGAGATACTTCATCGGCTTGTCCTGATGGTGGATGACCACGCTCATTCGCTCCGTAAGCAGCGTCCTGAGCATCTGCATAATCAGGTCATGCGGCGGATTGCCCGGAATGGCCGCCTCAATGTTGTAGAGATCCGCCCTTGACCACAGCCACTCCGGCCCCGAAATTTGCTCATCCGAAACCAGGCCGTACGCGAACTTGAGGCAATCGCTCAGCGTGACATTCGTCATGTAAAAGCGCGAGCCTTTCACCAGGCCGAGAGTAATAGAATAGCTGTCCGGAGGCGGCGGCGCCTGTTTCACGGTGGCGGCAGCGAAACGCGGCGCGTCCGCGGCGCCCGCCGGAATGCCACCCGCGAGCAACAACAGCACTGCAACAGCGTATTTCATGACGTTTTGAACTTGTCGTCAATCTCTACCTGATAGCCGCTGGCAAGCCGGTTGGTTTCGTTCGCCATTCCGGTCACCGCTATCAGTTCCGCGAACATCTCATCGGTCATCCCGGCTTTGCGCGCGGAGGCCGTATGCGACGCGATGCAGTAGCCGCACTGGTTTGTGGCGCTCACCGCGACATAGATCATTTCTTTGGTCAGCGGATCGAGCGCACCGGGCTTCATGATTTCTTTGATGCTTTCCCAGGTTCGCCGCAGCGTGACCGGATCATGCGCCAGCGCTTTCCAGAAATTGTTGATCCAGTCTGTTTTGCGGGTGGCCATGATGTCGTCGTAAACGGCGCGCACCTCCGGAGTTGCGTCGGCGTATTCCACCAGTCCCAGCGTTGCCATCAGATTTGCCCCCATTCCTTCTGTTGTTCCAGGTCCAGCAGATAACCCTTTTTCCCCACGTTCATCGCGGAAGTTTCGCCGAGCTTATCCTGTGAGCCGGCGGACTCATGAATGTGTCCGCAGAAGAAGTAGCGCGGCTGCTCGCGCTGGATGAAGTCGCGCATCGACTTACTGCCAGCGTGTTTCAGGTTAGTGATGCGATCGAGCGGCGTGCCGAAGGGAGGCGCATGGCAAATCGCGATCAAAGGTTTCAGACCGTCGAACGCGTGCAGCCGCTTCTCCAGTTCTTCTTCGGAATATTCGCCGGGCGTATCGAACGGTGTGGGATTGGAATATCCGAGTCCCGCTACTTCGAAGCCGCCGATTTGCATTCGCCCCCCATGGAAATTGTGGAAGCCGAATTTTGTGCAGAACGCCTCAATCTGCTCGGCGGATTCGTGATTGCCCGGAATCACATAGAGCCGGTCGGCGCGCGGTTTCATGATTTCGCCCATCGCGTCGAGACCGCGCGCCCAGTTCACCAGGTCGCCGGCGCAGAAGTAATAGTCAGCTTCGACCTCCATCAGACGCTGCAGCGCAGCGCCGTCGTTGTGGATATCGGAAAAGATCAGCAGCTTCACTGTCTCATCATAAGATCGAAGTGTGATCGAACAGGTGGGCGCCGCGATTGGAGACCGGAAACGAATTGGCGTCGCCGTCTCTGGCGGCGCGGATTCGGTTTTCCTGCTGACAGCGCTCCATGAACTCGGTGCGGCGGTCGCCGTCCTCCACGTGAATCATCAGCTTCGTGGGGCGGAATCCGATGCGGACGAGGCATTTGTCCGCGACCTGGCCGCGGCCCGAAATCTGGAGTTTCACACGGCAGCCCTTCCACCCGCGCCGGGCAATACCGAGCAGGAAGCCCGGCGGCTTCGCTACGAATTTTTCGCCCACGCGATGGACGACGAAGTCTGCTCCCACATCGCCACCGGTCACACGCTCGATGACCAGGCGGAAACCGTCTTGTTCCGCTTCCTCCGCGGTTCGGGCGCGGCAGGTCTCAGCGGAATCCGGCCGGAGACGGAAACCGGCCTGATCCGTCCGTTGCTCGGCCTGCGCCGCGCAGCCATCCGGGAATGGCTGACGGAGCGCGGCATCGCCTGGCGCGAAGATGCTTCTAATGAAGATACGACCTTCCGGCGGAACCACATCCGGCGGGACGTCCTGCCAGGTTTGAGGGAAATCAACCCTTCGCTCCCGGAACTACTTGCATCTACTGCGAACTGGGCGCAAGGTGAGGAAGCCTACTGGGCCAGCGAAATCGCCCGGCTGGAACCTCTCTACCTGAAGACCGCTCCGGAAACCGCTTTCATCGAAATCGGACCATTTAATGAACTCCCGGTCGCCGTCCAGCGAAGGCTACTCCGCCGGGCTATGGAGCTCGTACGTGGCAATTTGCGCACTATAGGCTTCCAACATGTGGAATCCGCACGGAAGCTTCTGTCGACACGGGAAGGCTCAGGGCGAATCCAGCTACCCGATCTGGACGTTTACCGGTCTTTCGATCTGTTGCGAATTACGCCCCAGCGGTTTGACGCCCGAATTGAGCGTAACTTCTCTGTTCCCATGGAAATTCCGGGAGAAACCACAGTTACCGCGCCTCTATTAACCATTGTGATGGAACTAGCCGCCCCGTCCGGCGTATATAATGGTGGGGTGGATGCTCTGGACCAGGTGAAATGCCGGGGCCAATTGCATCTTCGTAACTGGCGGCCAGGAGACCAGTTCGAGCGGCCAGGGCATCCGGGATCAGCGGTGAAGATCAAGACGCTGTTTCAGGATTATCGGGTTCCGCTGTGGGAGAGGCGCACGTGGCCCGTAATTGTGATGGGCGATTTAATCGTTTGGACCCGGCAATTCGGTCCAGCCCGGCAGTTCGCGGCGACGGCGGAGAGCGAATCCATCCTTCTGGTGAAGGAGCGGTCCCGTTAGAATCAAAACGGTGTCGCTGGACGTCTAACGGTATAGAGCGGCTGACGTGAGTCGTATATAGAGGTGCTGTGAACTCCAACGTTAAAACAATCATCTTCTGGGTCGTATTGGCCTGCATGGCGGTCCTGCTTTGGGCTGTGGTGAATCACGGCCATGGCAAGAACGATCTGACCCTGAATTTCACGCAGTTCCTCAATGACGTCGATGCCGGCCAGATCAAGACTGCCCAGGTCGATGGCACTCAAGTTAAGGGCGACATGGTGAATGGCCGCGATGCGTATCACACGGTCATTCCGGCAAATTACCCGGACGTATGGTCGAAGCTGAACGAAAAGGGCGTCACCGTGACGATCAGCGATTCCTCGGCCAGCGGCTGGCTCTCGATGCTGGTTAACTTCTCGCCAATCATCCTGGTTGTTGGATTCTGGATTTTCATGGTCCGCCAGATGCAAAGCGGCGGCAACAAGGCGATGAGCTTCGGCAAAAGCCGTGCCCGCCTGCACTCCACCCAGCAGCGCAAGGTCACATTTAAAGATGTCGCGGGTGTCGAGGAAGCCAAAGAAGAACTTCAGGAGATAATCGACTTCCTTCGCGAGCCTCAGAAGTTCCAGAAACTCGGCGGCCGCATTCCGAAGGGCGTTCTGCTGGTCGGTTCGCCCGGCACGGGCAAAACTCTTCTTGCGCGGGCCATTGCAGGCGAAGCCAGCGTGCCATTTTTCTCGATTTCCGGTTCGGACTTTGTGGAAATGTTTGTGGGCGTGGGCGCGAGCCGCGTGCGCGACCTTTTCGAACAGGGCAAGAAGAATGCCCCCTGCATCATCTTTATTGACGAAATCGACGCCGTTGGCCGCCATCGAGGCGCGGGCCTCGGCGGCGGGCACGATGAACGCGAGCAGACCCTGAATCAGCTTCTGGTCGAAATGGACGGCTTCGAATCGAACGAAGGCGTCATCCTGGTTGCTGCGACGAACCGTCCGGACGTGCTCGATCCGGCGCTGCTCCGGCCGGGCCGTTTCGATCGCCGTGTGGTGGTGGGTCGTCCCGATGTCGGTGGCCGCGAAGCCATCCTCAAAGTTCACACCAAGAAAGTTCCGCTCGGCGACGATGTGGATCTCTCGGTTCTGGCCCGTGGGACACCCGGACTCGCCGGCGCTGAACTCGCGAATCTCGTAAACGAAGCTGCACTGTATGCGGCGCGTCAGAATCGCAAAGTCGCGATGATGATCGATTTCGAACTTGCGAAGGATAAGATCCTGATGGGCGCCGAACGCCGGTCGATGATTCTGACCGACGCCGAGAAGCGCACCACGGCTTATCACGAAGCCGGGCACGCGGTGGTTGCGGTGAAAGTTCCGAACGCGGACCCGCTGCACAAGGTTTCCATCATTCCGCGCGGCATGGCACTTGGCATCACGATGCAGCTGCCGACGGACGACAAGCACAACTACAGCAAGACCTATTGCGATGACCAGCTGGCCATCCTGATGGGCGGCCGCATTGCCGAGGAAATCTATCTCAACCAGCTCACCACTGGCGCTGGCAACGACATCGAGCGCGCTACCGAAATGGCGCGGAAGATGGTCTGCGAGTGGGGCATGAGCGAACTCGGCCCGCTGAGCTTCGGCAAGAAGGACGAGCAGATCTTCCTGGGACGCGAAATCGCGCAGCACCGCGATTACAGCGAAGAGACGGCCATCCGCATCGACGAAGAAGTCAAGCGCATCATCAACAATGCTTACAGTCGGGCGCGGGCCATTATCGAATCGCACTCGAAAGAGATGATCAAGGTGGCCGAGCTGCTTCTTGAGCGCGAAGTACTCGATGGCGGCGAGATCCGGACCATCATGGGCGGCGGCGATCTTCCGCCGATGGGCGGGTCGCGCGACACAGCCGATCACGACACGCAGCAGGTTCTCCGCCCGGATACTTCCGGCGGTGGCCGGCGCCTGCCTGGTCTGAATGAGGGCGAGCAGCCTGCCTAAGGCCGGCATCCCGGAATTTCCGGTTTACATCTTCGATATTGACGGAACCTTGCTGGATTCCGCCGCGGACATCTGCGGCGCAATCCAGCAAGTGCTTTCTCCGCACATTCCGAAGCCGCTCGAATTCGATTACCTGCGTGGCTTTATTGGATATCACCTTGATGTCTGCTTCCGCGATGTACGTCCGGATTTCTCGCGCGAACAACTCGATACGATGATCGGCCAGTATCGAACCACCTACACTGGCCGCAATCACCAGGCGACAAAGCCCTATCCCGGCGTGAAGGAGATGCTCGCGGCGCTGCCTGGCCGGAAAACCACCGCGACGACAAAGGGCTCACCCACAACCCGCGCTGTCCTCGATCGCTTCGGCCTGCTTCCTTATTTCGATCACGTACAGGGGACGGACGGCTTTCCGTGCAAGCCCGAGCCGGACGTGGTTCTGCGATCCATGCAAGCGGTCGGGGCGAAGCCCGAGGATTGCCTGTTCATTGGCGACTCGGCGGCGGATATGGAAGCCGGACGCCGTGCGGGCGTGAAGACCTGTGGCGTGCTCTACGGCTACGGCAATCGCGCCGATATGGAGCGCTGGTCACCGGACTACTGGATCGAATCTCCCGCCGAACTGCTTACTCGTTGCCTCGTCCAATCCTGAACACATGACCGTCCGGATGCCGGATGTGCATCTCCCGCACGCCCCACGGCATGTCGGTCGGCGGCCACATCACCTCGATGCCTTGTTCGAGACAATGCTGATGAATCGCGTCCACGTCGTCGACCCACACTGACATCCAGACGCCCTTGTCGGCGCTGTTGCCGCCCTCTTCGCCGAAGGTCGATTTCGAATTGCCTTTGCCGCAGCCGCCCTGCGCGCCTTCACAAAGAAAGATCTCGCATTTTCCGGAACAGACGCCGCCGAACGTGGGCGGCGTGCCCCAGTCCCATCCCTTTTTTCCATCCCAGTTTTTCGAACCAGGCGAAACTTTCCTGAATGTTGGAAACGTTCAGAATCGGCGTCAGTCCATGGGCAATCATGGGAGCAAATATATCAGCAAACCCTGATATCCTCAGAAACGGAGTTCACCTCATGGCAACCATCAAATTCACGCTGAATGGCAAGCCCCAGACGGTCGACGTCAATCCGCGGATGCCGCTGCTTTGGATGCTGCGCGACACGCTGGGTATGACAGGGACGAAGTTCGGCTGCGGGATGGCGCTCTGCGGCGCCTGTACCGTGCATATCGAAGGAATCGCGATGCGCGCGTGCGCCATGCAGGCTTCGGGCGTTGCCGGGAAGCATGTGACCACGATCGAAGGCCTTTCGACTGACGGATCGCATCCTGTCCAGAAAGCCTGGATCGAGCTCGATGTGCCGCAGTGCGGTTATTGCCAGTCGGGCCAAATCATGGGCGTTGCCTCCATGCTGGCGAAAAATCCCAAGCCTTCCGATGCCGATATCGACGAAGTGATGCGATTCCATATCTGCCGCTGCGGAACGTATCAGGATATTCGCGCGGCGATTCATCGCGCGGTTGAGATCCAGGCGAACGGAGGCCGCGCATGAGCACTGCTCTCGCTCCTTCGCGCCGCGGATTTCTCAAGACCGCGGCCGCCGGTCTCGTTGTTGGATTCTGCATGCCGGATCGGAAACTGGATGCTCAGTCCGCGCCTGCGAAAGTCAACACCTGGATTCGAATCGGCACGGATGATTCCGTCACGCTCGAGATCCACAAATCCGAGATGGGGCAGGGAACAGTAACGTCTTTGTCGCAGCTTCTGGCGGAAGAACTCGAATGCGACTGGAAGAAGATCCGGACGGAATTTCCGGGCGTCGACCCGGCGTTCGGATTACAGGGCGTCTTCGGTAGTCAGAGCATACGAAGTGGATGGATGCCTCTCCGCACTGCCGGCGCGCAGGCGCGCGAGATGCTGGCGCAGGCGGCGGCGCAGCGCTGGAATATCGACCGGTCTCAGTGCCGCGTTTCAGATGGCGTCATCACGAACACGGCGAATAACGCGAAGCTCACTTTCGGACAGGTTGCGGAAGCAGCGTCGAAGCTTACACCGCCGACCGGCATCAAGCTGAAGACGCCGGATCAGTTCCGTTTCATCGGCAAGCCGATGAAACGCCTCGATACGCCGGATAAAGTGACCGGACGCGCGAAGTTCGGCATCGACGCGCGCGTTCCCGGTATGGTCTACGCCGCAATTGCGCGCTGCCCGGTATTCGGCGGCAAGGTGGTGAGCTTTGACGCGACGAAGGCGAAAGCCATTCCGGGCGTGAAGGATGCGGTGAAGATTTCGAACGGCGTGGCTGTGATTGCCGATAACACCTGGACGGCTTTTGCGGGCGCCAAGGCGCTCGAGATTAAGTGGGACGAAGGTCCGAACGCTGCGTTCAGCACTCCGTCTACCAGCAAGATGTTTGCAGAACAGACCCTGCAGCCAGGCGCTTCGGCGCGCCACGAGGGCGAAGGCGCTGCCCCGCTGTCTGGCGCTTCGAAGAAGTTGGAAGCCGTTTACGAAGCGCCCTTTCTCGCGCACGCTCCGATGGAGCCGCTCAACTGCGTCGCGCACGTTCAGCCGAATCGCTGCGAGGTCTGGGCATCGACGCAATTGCAGACGGGAATCGCGGGCGTGGCCGGCCAGATCACCGGACTGACGCCCAATCAGATTGAGGTCCATACGCTTTACATGGGGGGAGGCTTCGGCCGCCGCGCCGGAACCGATTTCGCCGCCGAAGCAATCGAAGTCTCGAAAGCGATTGGCATGCCGGTGAAAGTAACCTGGTCGCGTGAAAACGATATCCAGAATGGAATCTACCGGCCCGCATCGGTCACGCGCTTCGCTGCGGGACTAGACGCCGAAGGCTGGCCATCCGTGCTGACTGCGAACATTGCCTGTCCCCCAATGGGAGGCGGCGGCGCGTTCGGTGGGGGACGCGGTGGCCGTGGCGTCGATTCCACGAGCGTCGAAGGAATCGCCGATCTGCACTATGCAATCCCGCACATGCAGGTCGATTATCACAGCGTCACGGGCGGCGTTCCGACCACATACTGGCGCGCAGTCGGCTACACGCAGAACACGTTTTTCGCGGAGTCGTTTCTCGATGAGCTCGCCGCGGCCGGTGGAAAAGATCCCGTCGAATTGCGGAGGCGCTTTCTCGCAAATACGCCGCGTCTGCTCGGGGTCCTGAATCTGGCCGCGGAGAAAGCCAACTGGGGCAAGCCGCTACCCGCCGGGCATTTTCATGGCGTGGCTGTGGTGAATAACGTGGGCAGTTTCACCGCGCAGGTCGCGGAAGTCTCGGTGAATCAGGGTAAGGTGAAGGTCCACAAGGTGGTCTGCGCGACCGATTGCGGCCAGACCGTCAACCCTGCGATTATCCAGCAGCAAATACGCAGCGCAATCATCTTCGGACTCAGCGCGGCGCTCAAAGGTGAGATCACGATCGACAAAGGCCGCGTCCAGCAGTCGAATTTCGATCACTACGATGTCGTCCGCATGGATGAAGCGCCCGTGGTCGACGTCCACATCGTTCCGAGCACGGAAGCGCCCGGCGGCATGGGCGAAGCTGGTGTCCCTTGTATCGCGCCTGCGGTCTGCAATGCGATCTTCCTCGCAACCGGTAAACGCATCCGCCGCCTGCCGATCGCGAATCAACTGGCCTGATCAGTTTTCACTCGGCTTTTTGACGCTGTCGATCACGACGGACCTGCTGCGGGCCTTTGGCGCTTTCGAGCCGCAGCCGCCGGCCGCGAACCATTCTCATCCGCGCTCTCGATCTTCGGCCCGCTCTTACCCGGAACAAGCCGGTACAGCGGCAACTCGCGTGTCTCGGTGTGCACCTGGAACTCGAACCTCTCGCGCAGGAGCAGCCGGGTCCGCAGGTTTCACCGACGCAGCATCGAACGATTGCGCGACGCCGGCACGCCAGTCAGAAAGATTCCGAAAAGAAAACGGCCGAGTTGCGGCGGCATATACCCCACAACTCGGCCGTTAAAAAAACGTTACGCTAAATCGAATTTCGTCTGGTGCAGCAGCGGGTCGCTCTTCACCATGACGGTCTTGCCGAGGATCTCTTCCACTTCCTGCAGAAAGGAATTGTGGTTGCTCTTGAGTACCTTCGCCACTTCGGGATTCACGCGAAGCACCACATTGCCTTTTTCCCCGGCCAGCGCCTTGTGCATGCGCTGAGCTTCGGAGAGGATCTCGGTAATCACAGTCTGCGGGCTCTTGATGTAACCGGCGCCTTCACAGTACGAACACGGCGCGCAGAGCGTTCGTTCCAGCGACTGCTTCACTCGCTTGCGAGTAATCGCCACCAGTCCGAAATCATTGAACTGCAGAATTTTGTAGGGCGCGCGGTCCACCCGCATCGCATCTTCGAGCGCCCCCATCACCTTCTGGCGATTCTTGCGCTCGTCCATGTCGATGAAGTCAACCACGATGATCCCGCCCAGATCGCGCAGCCGAATCTGCCGCACAATCTCCTTGATCGCATCCGTGTTGATCTTGACGATCGTGTCTTCGAGTCGGTTCGACTTCCCGACGTACTTGCCGGTGTTGATATCGATCGCGACCAGCGCTTCGGTCTGGTTGATGACGATATAGCCGCCAGACTTCAGCCACACTTTCGGGCGCAGAGCCTTCTCCAACTCAGCCGTAATGCCGAATTCGTCGAAGATCGGATTGTCGCGCGTATACAGCTTCACGCGCCCCACCAAAGCGGGCTGGAAACGCTCCACGAACCGCAGAATGCTTTCGTAATGCTCTTCGTTATCCACCCAGATCGTCTTGAACGATGTGGTGAGCTGATCGCGAAGAATACGCTGCACAAGGTCGAGATCGTGATGCAGCAGCACGGGCGCGGGCTTCTTCTCCGCCTTCGCGCGCATATCGAGCCAGAGGTTATAGAGGAAGTGCATGTCGCTGCGGAGCTCTTCCTCGCTCTTGCCCTCCGCCGCCGTACGGCAGATATAACCGCCCGGAACACCCTGGCGGTGCGTCTGCAGAACCTTCTTCAGCCGGTGGCGTTCTTCTTCCGACGGGATCTTGCGCGAGACGCCGGCATGGTCCACGGTCGGCATGTAGACAACAAACCGGCCCGGCAGCGCGATGTGAGACGTAATGCGCGCGCCCTTCTGCCCCAGCGGCTCCTTCGAAATCTGGACAATGATCTCCTGGCCTTCCTTCAGAAGATCGGAAATCGAAGGCAGCACCGGACGCTCCCGTTCTGCTTCGCGATCCTTTCCTTCACGCTTGCCTTCACGTTCACGTCCACGGCCGCGCTCGCGTCCCCCGCGATCACGGTCCCCACGGCGTTCTTCGCGCTTTTCATCACGGCGGTCGTCACGCCGGTCTTCGCGAAGCGCCGGGCCCTTCTCTTCCACCACCACGGCCTGACCGTTTTCCGGCGCAGCCAGTGCCGCATCAATGGCGGCTCCGTCTGCATCCGCCGCGTCTTCCACGACAACAGGCGCGCCTTCCCCCGCATTTTGCTGGGAGCCATCCGGACGTGGTCCACGATCTTCGCCGCCGCGATTTCTTCCGCCCCGGCGCCGCGAACGGCGCGACACGCGATGGGGATAGCGATGACCCTGCTCGCGCAGCGTCGCCGTGAGACTGACAGGCGTGCGCGCGGGCTCGGGCAATTCTTCGCCATCGGGGCCTGCAGCCAGAGATTCCGGCTCCCCTTCACTCTCGGCCGCTATTTCGCAAGGCTCTTCGTCGCTCTCGATCTCTTCCACATCCTCGTCAATACCGAGGGCGGGCACGCCGATTGTGATCTCATCGGCCTCTTCTTCCAGAGCTTCTACAGCCTCGGCCGCGGCAAGAATCTCTTCTTCGTCTTCCGGCGAGAGTGTCTCGGCCGGTGCGTCGGGCGTCGGAATGAGGTCCGGCCTGACAGGCTCCGCTTCGGCAATCGCCTCCACAACAGGCCCGTCTTCGGGAGCTGCGCCGAGGATCGGAGTCACCCACGTGAATCCAGCCAGATGATGATCCATCGGGATGGCCGGTTCTACATTTTCCGGCTCGGCAGCCTCGGGTTCAATGCCATCCGGCTGAGATGCGCCCGCGGCGCTGTATTTCGCCAGCGATTCGCCAGGCAGCACCAGCCGTTCGTACGGCTGCGATTCCGGAGTCGTACGGATTTCGGCAACGACGGAAACGGATTCTTCCGTCTCCTCCTCTTCAACTTGCTCCGTCCGGGTTTCCGCAGTTCCACCCTGACGCTCCGCGCCTGGCGTGAAATATTTCGATTCAGGGATTCCGCCGCTTCCGCGTCCACCGCGACGGCGTCCGCGTCTGCCACGGCGTCCGTGCTCGCGGCGGCCATCCTGTTCGGGGCGTCCTTCGCGCGGCGCCTGACCGTCTCCAGTCGCCGGTTCCTCAGCGGGCGCTTCCACCGTAGCCGGCGCGGCCATCGCGCGCGTCTCGCTCGGCAGCGAAGCTCCGCCGCCTTTCTCGAGCTTCAGGACCTTGTCTTCAGCGGTGCTGACGACAGCGTCATACTCATCCGTATCTTCAAAAAAATCGGAAACGTAGAGGAACGCGTCCCTCTCGAGGCCGATATCCACAAAGGCGGACTGCATGCCCGGAAGCACGCGCGTCACCCGTCCTTTGTGAATACTGCCTGCGAGGGAATATTCTTTTTCGCGCTCGTGGAAAACTTCCACGAGCTGATCGTCTTCAAGAATCGCAACCCGCGTCTCATGACGCCCGGAAGCGACTATTAACTCCTTCGACATCCTTCTTCTCCCGCGGGCTCCTGCCCATGCCCGGGAGATTCCGGCCCGATCTTCGACGTTTCGCGCCCTGCGTAAGGGTCGCCAGCCGCCCCCATCCTGCACTGCCGGGCGGCGCCCGGCGACAAAATCAAAAAACTCACGCTGCCGGAGGGTGGAGAATCCGTTGGCAACTCATGCCCGGCACGCTCAACACCCGCATCGGTTCAGGGAACCCATCTTCGTTTCGGACCACCGGCCGCTACTGCGCGGCGAGCGGAAGACCTGAAGTACCTATGCTTTAGATAACTCAGGCCGCTCCGGAAAGTCTCCCTTTTTACTCAGGATCCCGACTAACCTGTCTTCAATTTCTCTTTACTTCTCAAATACCAACAAAAAACTCTGGGGCGAACTCCGGAAGTACTCCTCACGTCCGCCTTAATTCACAAATCTTCTGACCCGCACACTATTTACCAGGCCGAGCATAAGAAACGTGGACCATACGCTCGACCCGCCGTAACTCATCAGCGGTAACGGAATACCGGTCACGGGCATTCGCCCGATCACCATCCCGACATTAACCAGTATATGAAATAACAGCAGCGCTGCAACCCCCATACAGATATACATACCCGCCCGGTCTGGCGCAGTCTGTCCGTTTTGGACCACTTGCATCAACAAAATAAAGTAAAGCGCCAGGGCCGCCATGACGCCGATGAAGCCGTGTTCTTCGGCGAAAGCCGAAAAAATAAAGTCGGTGTGGGGTACGGGCAGGAACCGGAGCTGGGTCTGACTGCCCTTGGTGATGCCTTTTCCCCAGGTTCCGCCCGCCCCGACGGCGATTTTCGACTGAATGAGCTGATAACCGGTCCCTTGCGGGTCGCGATCAGGGTCGAGAAAGCTGGCCACCCGGGCTTTCTGGTAAGGCTGCAGATGGGTATAACCGAGAGGGATCACGACGAGCGCCACGACCGCGATCGCCGCCCAGTATTTCCACCGGAGCCCGGCCAGCAGAACCCCCACGGCCAGGATTGGGAGATATGTCAGCGCCGTGCCCAGATCCGGTTCCTTGGCAATCAGCGCCATCGGAACGACGATCATGCCGGCCAGCTTGAGGAAATCCCGCATTTCCAGTACGTCGCCGCGGACGTCGATCAGAAACCGGGCCACCAGGAGCACAATCACGAACTTGGTGAACTCCGAAACCTGGAACTTGATACCAGCCGGGAGCGCAATCCAGCGCGTGGACCCGAACGCTGTGCGGCCGAAAAGCAACACGACGATCAGCAGGCCCACCGCGACGAGATACGCCGGGTATGCCCGCGCGATCAGCGAATGATAGTCGAGCTTCGCGACCGCCCACATCAGCCAGAAGCCGGACGCAATATAGAACATCTGCTTCCACCAGGAGCCCTGCCAGACTGTGTCATGCGTGGCGCTGAAAATCTGCAGCACGCCCAGCGCGCAGATCAGAATGATGACCGCCACCATGGGCCAGTCGAAATCGCGAACGCCTGCCGTACGCATCGTTATTGCTGCTCGCCCGTCTTTCCGGGGGGTGTCAGCAGGGACATGGCCGGAGTAGACTGCGGCTGATTCTGAATCTGCACGCTGTTGATCCGCTGCTTCTTGTCGAAATAAGATTTCAGTACGTCACGTACGACCGGCGCCGAATTCGCGCCCCACGCGCCGCCTTCCCACAGCATCGCAACGACGATCTCGGGCTTGTAGCAGGGGGCGAATGCCACAAACCAGGAATTGTCCTTGAACTCTTTGTGGGCTTTGGCGTATTCGGCGGACGCTGTCTGTGCCGTACCGGTCTTGCCGCAGACATCGACGCCCGCAATCTTCGCGCCCGCACCGGTGCCACCTTCGTTGACGACGCCATACATCCCGTCGACTACGGTTTTCACGTTGTCAGGATTCAGCGTCCACTCGATTGGCTTGTCTTCTTTGAAAGACCTGAGAAAGTGGGGGGTATGCCAGACGCCGCCGATCGCCATGCCGCCAATCGCGCGCGCCATCTGCAAGGGAGTCACCGTCAGCGCACCCTGCCCGATCGACACAGAAACCGTTTCACCCGCGTACCATTTTTCGCGCTGTGTCCGCAATTTCCACTCGGGGGATGGAACGGTGCCGGATGC
>DASYCD010000231.1:0-1780 GCA_036500405.1 Bryobacteraceae bacterium | reverse complement strand
GTTGGGAAATCGTGACGCTACAAAAGCCATCAACTGGTACAAGTCCGCGCTCATCCGGTTTTTCCCCTCGACTATAGACTACCCTTAACTGCGAATGATGGGAAGCAGCACGACGGCGCCATCTTCCACGCCGAGCACTGGAGGCTGCTTCTGTTCCCAGCGCTGCGGACGCAGAATGCGGATGACAGCGATTTCATCGCAGGCCTGAAATTTCGGGCACCGCAGGCAATCCTTCCAGGCCTTGAGTGGCAACTCGCCTCGCTCCACAACGTGGAATCCGGCTTTGCCGAAGAAGCCTTCCACGTAAGTGAAAGCGAAGACCGCATCCAGCCCATAGAGCTTGGCCTCATAAACCAGCGCGTCCACGATCATGCGCCCAATGCCGTGTTTCCGGTGCGATTCCGCGACGGCGAGCGAACGAATCTCGCCCATGGTCGGCGAATAAAAATGCAGCGCGCCGCACCCGGCTAGCGTTTTGCCGTCATAGGCGACCATGAAGTCGCGCATGTTTTCCGAAAGCTCGAATTCGGTGCGCGAGAGCATGATGCCCCTGGCGGCGAAGCCGTTGATGAGCTCGAGCAGGGCAGGGATGTCCTGCATGGACGCCTTGCGGATTTCGATGTCTTTGTTCGAAACCGTGGCGTGCTCGATGAGGTCGGGTCTGAGAGCGCTGATCATTTTTACTGCCGCTTGTACTATGCTCGCGCGATGATTCTGGTGCCCGCGCTTTCGCCGTCGAAGACGCGCGTCACAATATCGGGATCCGAGCCGCGCACGATCCGGACTTCGACGACGCCGTGCGAAACCGCGGTTGTCGCGGCGTCGAGCTTCGCCTGCATGCCGCCCGTCGCAACGCCGTCGGCGATCAGCTTGCGGCAGTCTTCAATCGTGAGCTGCGGCAGGATGGTTTTCGAGGCGTCGAGAACGCCGGGAACATCCGTGAGGAAAACGAGACGATCGGCCTTCCATGCCGAAGCCACAGCCACAGCCATCGAATCGCCGTTCACGTTGTAAACCTGGCCGCTCGCGCCGCCCGCCACACAGGCGACGACCGGCATGTATCCAGCTGCTGTGAGCGTAGTGAGCAGCGCCGGGTCGGAAGATGTGACGCGTCCGACGAAGCCGAGTTCGGGATCGAGCTGGTCCGCGATGGCAACGCCGGAATCGATGCCGGTGAGCCCGACGGTACGTGCGCCCGCGGCTCCGAGCGCCGCTGAAAGCTGCGTGTTCACGCTGCCTGCCAGGACTTTGAGAACGGCGTCGATGGTCTCTTCCGTGGTGACGCGCAGGCCGCGCACGAAATTGCTCTTGATTCCGCGCTCTTCCAGAAAACGCGTCATCTGCTTGCCGCCGCCGTGAACAACGGTGACGTGGACGCCGGACGCCGCAATCGCTGCGATCTGCCGCGCGAGATCGTGGCGCGACGTGGCGTCATCGAGCAGGCTGCCGCCGATTTTGATCAGGGCTTTCACAGAAGACCCGCGGTTTCTTCGATGCCAAGCGCGAGATTCAGATTCTGGATGGCCTGTCCAGCCGCGCCCTTGACCAGATTATCGATGGCGCTGACGACCACGCAGCGACCGGAAGCGGGATCGGAAACGACGCCGAGATCACAGAAGTTGGTGTGGGCGACGCCGTGGAGGTCCGGCACTGTGCCAGCCTCATGCACGCGAATGAAGGGCTCGCTGCCGTACTGCTTCTGATAAATCTCGACGATCTCGGCGGAACTCAGCGGCTTCGCCAGGCGGAAGTAGATGGTTTCGAGAATGCCCCGCTCGAT
>DASYCD010000230.1:0-12218 GCA_036500405.1 Bryobacteraceae bacterium | reverse complement strand
TCGCTGAACGCGAACGATGTCGAGATTACGCACGTGAATCTGAATGACCAGACGCTCGAAGGCTTCCGCCATCGGCGCGAGAAGGTGTTCTGCGTGCAGTATCACCCCGAAGCGGCGCCCGGTCCGCACGATTCGCATTACCTGTTCGACGATTTTGTAAAGCTCATGGCGGATAAATAGACCACAGATGCCGCGCAGAAACGACATCCACCGCATTCTCATCATCGGGTCCGGTCCTATCGTGATCGGCCAGGCCTGCGAATTTGATTATTCCGGCACGCAGGCCACCAAGGCCCTCATGGCGGACGGCTATGAAGTGATCCTGGTCAATTCGAATCCGGCC
The DNA here is from genome assembly GCA_036500405.1 of Bryobacteraceae bacterium. Classification (GTDB taxonomy): domain Bacteria; phylum Acidobacteriota; class Terriglobia; order Bryobacterales; family Bryobacteraceae; genus BOG-234. The sequence continues at coordinate 11,875 of DASYCD010000230.1, read as the reverse complement.
ACGATCATGACGGATCCGGAACTCGCGACCGGCACTTACATCGAGCCGTTGAGCCGCGCGTATCTGGAAGCGATCATCGCGAAGGAAAAGCCCGATGCTCTGCTTTCGACGGTAGGCGGCCAGACCGGTCTCAATCTTTCGATCGAGTTGTTCGAATCCGGCATTCTCGAACGCTACGGTGTGGAGTTGATCGGCGCGAATGTCAGCGCGATCAAAAAGGGCGAAGACCGGCTGCTCTTCAAAGACGCGATGCGGACGATCGGGCTCGATACGCCTTATTCGCAGCTCGTGACCGATGTCGACGGCGGACTCGCGTTCGCGGCGACGCACGGGTATCCCGTCATTCTGCGCCCCAGCTTTACGATGGGCGGCTCCGGCGGCGGCATTGCTTACAACCGCGAGGAATTGATCTCGATTCTGGAACGCGGTCTGGATCTTTCGCCGGTTCACGAAGTCCTGATCGAAATCAGCCTGCTCGGCTGGAAGGAATTCGAACTGGAGGTGATGCGCGATAAGGCGGACAACGTCATCATCATTTGCTCCATCGAGAATTTCGATCCCATGGGCGTGCATACCGGCGATTCGATTACGGTGGCTCCGGCGCAGACGCTGACCGATCGCGAATATCAGATGATGCGCGATGGCGCGATACGCTGCCTGCGCGAAATCGGCGTCGATACGGGCGGATCGAACGTGCAGTTTGCGATCAATCCGAAAGACGGCCGTATGGTCATCATCGAGATGAATCCGCGCGTGTCGCGCAGTTCCGCGCTGGCTTCGAAAGCAACGGGTTTTCCGATCGCGAAGATCGCGGCGAAGCTGGCGGTTGGTTACCGGCTGGACGAAATCCGCAACGACATCACGAAGGTCACGCCGGCGTCGTTCGAGCCGACTATCGACTACGTGGTCGCGAAGATTCCGAAGTGGGCGTTCGAGAAATTCCCGGGCGCCGATACTACGCTCGGCACGCAGATGAAGTCGGTCGGCGAAGTGATGGCGATCGGGCGCACGTTTAAGGAAGCGCTCAACAAGGGCATCCGCAGTCTGGAAACCGGGAAGAAGTTCGGCACCGATCACTTCGATCCGGAGCTCATCCCGAACAAACTGATCACGCCCACGCCGGACCGGCTGAATTACCTCCGCTTTGCGCTGGGGCAGGGTTACACCGTCGAGCAGATCCACGATATGACATCGATCGATCCGTGGTTCCTCGAACAGGTGCGGCAGATCGTGGCATTCGAGAAGAGCCTGGATGGCGGTTCGCTCGAAAGTGCGGACCGGCAGGTGATGCTTCAGGCCAAACGTCTCGGCGTATCCGACACGCAGATGGCGAATTCGTGGAACTCGACCGAGATCGCCGTTCGCGAAAAGCGCAAAGAGCTGGGCGTGGAGACGGTGTTCAACCGCGTGGACACCTGCTCGGCCGAATTCGAAAGCTTCACCCCGTATCTCTACTCGACCTACGAGACTTCGTGCGAAGCGGAGCCGACCAACCGGAAGAAGGTCATGATTCTCGGCAGCGGTCCGAACCGGATCGGGCAGGGGATCGAGTTCGATTATTGCTGCTGCCATGCGTCGTTCGCGCTCCAGGATGAGGGCGTCGAGTCGATCATGGTGAACTGCAATCCGGAAACGGTTTCGACGGACTACGACACAAGCGACCGCCTCTACTTCGAGCCGCTGACGCTTGAGAATGTTCTCAATATTGTCGACAAGGAAAAGCCAAGCGGCGTGATCGTGCAGTTCGGCGGACAGACTCCGCTGACGCTGGCGCTGCCGCTGAAGAAGCTCGGCGTGCCGATCATCGGGACCGATCCCGAGAGTATCGATCTGGCGGAAGACCGCAAGCTGTTTGGCAAGCTGCTGGAAGATCTGAATATTCCGTCGCCTGAAAATGGAACGGCGACCAATGTGGACGAAGCCGTGGCCTGCGCGAAGCGTATCGGTTATCCGGTGCTGCTGCGCCCCAGTTACGTGCTGGGCGGCCGCGCGATGGTGATTGTTTACGACGAAGACAGCGTGCGGCGTTACATGCGCGAGGCGGTGAGCTTCTCGCAGGATCGTCCGGTGCTGGTGGATCGCTTCCTCGAAGATGCGGTCGAGGTCGACGTGGATGCGCTGTGCGACGGCGAGGAAGTGCTGATCGCCGGCATCATGGAGCACATTGAAGAAGCTGGCATTCACTCGGGCGACAGCTCGTGTGTTCTGCCGCCGATTTCGCTGAGCGATGCGGCGATCAAAACGATCGAAGAATATACGGTGAAGCTGGCGCGCGGGCTCCATGTGGTGGGCCTGATGAACGTGCAGTACGCGATTAAGGACGGCACGGTGTATGTGCTGGAAGTGAATCCGCGCGCGTCTCGCACGGTGCCGTATGTCAGCAAGGCGACTGGCGTGCCGCTGCCGAAGCTGGCGGTGCAGCTGATGTTGGGCAAGAAGCTGCATGAAGTGACGCATTATCGCGGACGTTTGCCGGTGCCGCTGAAGTTCGTGAAGTCGCCGGTGTTCCCGTTCAATAAATTCCCGGGCGTGGATCCGGCGCTTGGTCCTGAGATGCGATCGACGGGCGAAGTGATGGGCGTGGGTCAAAACTTCGGCGAGGCGTTTGCGAAGGCGCAGTTAAGCGCGGGGACGCCACTGCCGGAAAAGGGAACAGTTTTCATCAGCGTCAACAGCCGGTACAAGGATGAGGTCGCGCCGATCGCGCGCCGCTTCTCGGAACTTGGCTTCGATCTGGTGGCGACGCGCGGCACCGCGGCTTATTTACAGGCGGCCGGGCTGACCTGCAAGACCGTGTTCAAGGTGAACGAAGGGCGTCCCAATGCGGTGGATCTGCTGAAGGCCGGCGCCATCCAACTGGTTGTCTACACCACCACGGGCGCGCTTTCATTCGAAGACGAGAAGTCGATTCGCCGCGCGGCTGTGCAGTATCGCGTGCCGTGCATCACGACGCTTAGCGGAGCGCGCGCCGCGGTAGAAGCGGTGGCTTCACGCCAACGCGATCCGATTCGCGTATGGAGTCTCCAGGAGATTCACGCCGCGGAAGCGTCAGTTTAAGCAAGTTACAATTTTTCAGTGCGGCTGAAAGCGGAGGGCGCGAGTCTGGAATCGACGCCAGGCCTTCGCCTCGCTAATGTCTTTCATTGGTGGGCAATAGCTCTCCTCGCGATCAGCCTCCTTGTTCTTGTCCCGATCTACTGGATTGTGCTGCACGCTCCGGCAGTGGGCATGTTCCACGATGACGGCGTGTATCTGGTGACTGCGAAGGCGCTCGCGACCGGCCACGGCTACCGCATCATCAGTCTGCCGGACGAAATCCCGCAGACGAAGTATCCAATTCTGTTTCCGTTCGTGTTATCCCTCGTGTGGCGCCTGGCGCCGAATTTCCCTGCGAATACCCTGCTTCTCAAGTTCGTGCCTCTGTCATTTGCGCTCGTCTGGTATTGGCTCGCCTTCCGGTTGATCGCCCGCGAGACATCGCGCGCCGTTGCCGGAATCTGTGTGGCGCTGACGGCGATGGGGCTTTGGACGGTCTATCTCGGTACGGCGTTATTGTCTGAAACCTTGTACCCCTTCGTAACTAAAGGCATATCAGGCATTTCCCATTAACTATAGAGAAGCTCGACACAATTCGTCCCTTCATGACACATTCATAGTGTGACCGCGAAAAAGGCTCAGAATCTGCCGGCCGCCGCACCCGTGGCGAAGATGCAGTTCCGGGTCGTTACGCTTCCGCGCTTCGAAGATCACGGTGACCGGATCTGTGAATGGCTGTCGGTATTGAATCTCGAATCTCCCTCACGCCGCCGGGTCAATCTCGTGATCCGGGAACTGCGTGAGGCGGAAGCCAAAGCGTGCCGGGTCCGCAACAGTGCGCGTCATGAGAATCTGGCCCTGTTCCTGGGCCACGCCGCGCATTCGCTCGAATCCGCGGAAATCCCCGGAGCCCGCTACATCCTGATGATGGCGCACGCGCTGCTTTCGGCGCGCGCAACAAAGGAAGGCAATCACGCGGAAGCCGGAATCGTGCTTCAGTTGCGGCGGCGCACCACCGCCACCGCAGGCTCCCCTGGCGCAACGGAAATCGTCGCCGGATAGCTGCTGCGCCCGTCCAGGTAGACGATCAGGCTCTCCGCATCGCCCCCCGGCCCGCTGGTATTCAGCACGAAACCCACTTGGTAGACTCCCGGCGCACTCTGCTGCACCGTGAGCGCCGGGTGCAGTACCCCATCGACCCTCACGTGCACGCGGTCGGGCGAAATATCCGTTCCATCCGGAGCAAAGCCGGTGAGGCTGATCGTCAGTAACTCGCCGGGGATGGCTGGCACGGCGGTGCTCACCGAGAGGCCGGCGCTATCCACCACCGAAGCTATGGCCGCCGGCGGAGTGTCGATATTCACCGTCAGCGGGAAACTCGCCCCCGCGCTGGTCACCACGTTCATCTCGCAGGGTCCCGGGGCCAGGTCGCCGGGAATCTGCAGATTGATCTGCGTCGGCGAGCTGTAAAGGATTTGCGCCGCCTCGCCGTTGAAGGTCACCGTGGTGGGCGTTCCATCGGTCCCCGTCAGGTTCGCTCCATAGAGACCGACAATCGCCCCTGGATACGCGCCATTGAGCCCCGGCTCTGCGTTGACCGGGACCGGAATCGGGGCTGGAAGATTGGCAACGGGCGCTGTCACGTGGAAGCCCGCTGTCGCTGTTACCATCCGGTATCCGTTGAACACACTCACGTCCGGATCGGAAAGCGCCGCGCCGGGCGCCACCGAAACATCGGCCTGCAGGTGATTCGCATCGAGGACGAAAATCTTTCGCACGGTGACATCGCTCGTGCCGAAGCCAACCGAGACGTGACCGGCGGCGAACTGGAAACCGGTGCCCGTGATATCTACCCGCGCTTCCGCGCCCGCGGGCAGGGAAGCAGGCTGAATCGAGACGATTGTGGAAGCAGGCGCATCCGGATAGCTGTAAGTCGGTTGACCCGACTGAACGAATTGCGAATTCTCGCCGTCGGTGTTGTACGCAGTGAGAACGACGGTCTCACCCGCCTGACCCGCGGGCGGCGTCACAATCGCAGTCCCTTTCGCCGAATCGTCCACCTGCATCGACGAGATCGTCGCGGGCAGCGAGCCAAAATAGATCGCGCTCCCGGACGACCAATTCGCGCCGGTCACAGTCAGCGTGCCATCGCCGTTGTCCGTCAGGGAATCAATCGTCGGTGGATCGGAGTTCGTCACCTTCACGGCTGACGGAAGAACATGTAGAAATCCCGGCATGTTCAGCAGCAGATGCTCCGGACCGTTCGAGCCAAGTGGCAGTAAATTCAGGTCGAGTGCTATATAGGTGTAGCCCGACGCCTGATATGGACGGACGCCGCCGTCCGCGACATTAATGGCGTCGCCCAGAAACGCGGCGCTGAGTCCCGGGGCCTGGCCGTCCGCTCCCAGACCCGCGCCGGAGGCGACCACTGTGGCTTTTCCAGCCGTGAGATTCAAATAACCGGGCTTGATGGCAACGGTGTTGTCGTTGAAATAACTGTAGACGGAAACGTCATAGACCGGCAGCGCGGGAAGCTTCGAAAGCGCGATATCGATACCGCTCGTCACCCCGCCCCCGGTCACCTTCACCTGCTGCGCCGAGACCAGATCCGTCGCGCCGGGATAGAACAGCGTATTCGTCGGCCCGGAAGCGGCCGCCACGGTTCCATCGGCATACCAGGGTCCCTGAATATCGGCATCCGGCGGAAGCGCGTGCGCATAGACATAATAACGGCCAGACTGCAAACCATCGATCCGGTAAGTTCCATCGGGATTCGTGAAGGCGCTGACCGCGCCCGCGCCCGCGCGAATCGCCACCACCGATTCCAGATGCAGACCGTCGCCATCCGCTGTGATGCGGCCCGCAATGCTGCCGGTCTTCGCAAACTCCGCATTCGGATACAGCGAGGAAATGCCGGCAATGTCATCGGCGTCGATCGGCTGCGCGTGAGACACGGCGGAGGTCGTCGCGGTCGACATGGCCGAGGAAGTGAACGTGTGCTGTAAGCCGAGCGCGTGGCCCATCTCGTGGACGAGCACCAGCAGGAACGATTCGCGGTAGCTCGGGAATGGCGCGCTAATCCCGTTGATGTTGATGTGGACCGCCGATCGCGTGATCGGCGCCCAGGGTGTTCCATCCGCCGGGACTACTGGCGTTGCAACTACGGTAGGACCGCCGAATCCCAGAAGGCCCGGAGCAAGGTCTTCAAACACCACATCGGCCGCGGGCGTATTCTGCGGCGTTCCGGCGTGTTCGAATCCGCCGAAACCCACCCGCAGACTCGAAGAGCTCACGCCGTTCCAGACCTGAGCCGCCTGGCGAATCTGGCTGACCACGGACGCGAAATCGTCATTCGCTCCGAATGACGAGGGCCCGGATTCGGAAACAAAAAAACGGACGGTATTGTTCGGCAGCGCTGTCAGATCGAACTTTGCGGGCGCGGCGCCTGCCGGCAGGTAATACGTGAACGGGTAGTAGGCGAGGGCGGGAACCGCCAGGAGCGCGGCCAGTGCGGGAAGAACGAAACGGTGTCTCACCGGGCCGCCTCCGGTCCGCGGCGCACGCGCGCTCTCATCTGAAGAACGCCCATTCGCACGGCGCGATCTGTTACGCGATGCCCTGAGGCATCCACCATCAACTCACCGCTCTGCCGACGGTTTGCGACCACCGATCCATCCGGCTGCGAGGAAACATCGAAGATTCCCTGCGTCAGCCCCAAAGTCTGGATCGTCCCGCTCGTGGGCGACTTCCACAGGAACAGCACGTACTCACTGCCGACTTTCAGTTCCGGCACACCGGGAAATTGCTGATGCTGGCCGTTCACCGTTCCGCCCGGCATCGCGACTTCGGAAAGCGGGCTGCCTTTCCACACTTCGCTGACCTGCAACTGATAGTGCGTATAAATCGTGGGCGTCCCGGAGGCGGTGCTGATGGCGGCGGAAACGCCCGTCACCCGCGCTCGAACTACGGATGTGGCGAGATCCGTCATCTGGTCCATGGAAAGCTGCTGCAGCGTCGCGGCGTGGACGAAAGGTGCGACGAGGGCGATGACCGCCAGTAGGTGGATCTTCCTGAACATCGGAAGCGCACAAAAGAGCAGGTGGTGTACCCTTTCGTCCGCTTGACCGGATTGAACTTAGAGGCCCACCGCCACAGTTGTGGTTCCACTGAGACACGGTCCTGAGACAGAGTGTCCCAGTCTTACCGTTCTTCACGCACTACGAGAATAGGTACCTTCAGGGCGTGGCGGACGGGATCGATGGTCGTCCCGAAGATCAGGTCCTTCAGGCGCTGATGGCCGTGGGCGCCCATGACCAGCAGGTCGGCGTTGATCTCCCGGGCATAGGCGACGATTTCGGTGCGCGGGCGAGAACCGTGCCGGATGGCGGTCTCGACGTTGACGTTCATGGCGGTGAGCGCGGAAACCAGCCGGTCGAGATACATGCGGCCGGCCTCCACCTCGGCGGTGGAAGCCTCCGAGCCGTACATCTGGCTGGTGACGCCCTCTTCCACATGGAGCAGGTAGAGCCGCGCTCCGTCCCGCTGCGCGATACCGGCAGCGTGGCTCAGGGTAAGCCGGTCGAGCTGCGAGTGATCGAGCGGAACCAGAATGCGGCGGTAGCGCTGCACCGTGAGCAGATCCCGGGTCTGCTGTTCCGCACCCAGGATTGCGACTTTCGATTCGTCACGGCGGAAAGGCTGTAGCGCGACCGCGCCCAGCAGCAGAAGCAGTCCGATACAGATCAGGACGGAGATAGTCCACACAAGCGGCGCAAAACGCCCCGCCTTGTGGCCCCATTCGATGATCTCCTGCGCCGCGAGCCAGATATTCAGTCCCAGGACGATGACGGCGGTGACCCAGCCAGCCGCGCGAATCTTCCACCCGCTGGCGAATTCGCCCATGCGGTTCCGGTCGTTCGTGAACTGCAGCAGCGGGATAATGGCGAACGGAAGCTGCAGGTTCAGCACCACCTGGCTCAGAACGAGGAGTTGCAAAGTTCCCTGGCTGCCCGCCAGCCAGATCGCTACGCACGCGGGTATGATCGCGAGCGCCCGCGTGACCAGCCGCCGCAGCCACGGTCGTACCCGGATGTTGAGAAAGCCTTCCATGACGATCTGCCCCGCCATGGTCCCTGTCAGCGTGGAAGACTGTCCCGAGGCGAGCAACGCGACGCCGAACAGTTTCGCCGCCACCACCGTTCCCATCAACGGCGTCAGAAGCTCGTAGGCTTGCTGGATTTCCGTCACTTCTTTGTGCGCGCGGAAGAAAACCGTTCCCGCCAGGACCAGGATGGCTCCATTGACGAACATCGCGCCATTCAGCGCCAGTACGCAATCGATGAGGTTGAAGTGGCAGGCGGCGCGCTTTTCCTTCGCACTGCGTCCGATGCGGCGCGTCTGAACCAGCGCCGAATGCAGATACAGATTGTGCGGCATCACCGTGGCGCCCAGCATCGCGACCGCCACGTAAAGCGTGTTGCGGTCGATAGTAGGGATCAACCCGGCGGCGACAGCCAGATAGTCCGGCTTCGCGAGAATCATTTCCACCCCGAAGCACCCGGCGATCGTAATGACCAGCGCCAGAATAAAAGCTTCGAAATAGCGAACCCCCGCCTTCTGGAACCCGAGCACCAGAAGCGTATCGAGCGACGTGAGCGCAACGCCCACAAGCAACGGGATATGGAATAAAAGCTGGAGCGCGATGGCGGCGCCGAGCACTTCCGCCAGATCGCACGCGACGATCGCGATTTCGCACAGAAGCCAGAGCGAGAGATTCACGGCCCGCGGATAAGATTCGCGGCACGCCTGCGCAAGATCGCGCCCGGTGACGATACCAAGCCGCGCGCTGAGCGTCTGGAGCAGTATCGCCATGAGGTTCGACATGACAAGCACCCACAGGAGCTTGTAGCCGAAGCTTGCGCCGCCCACGATATCGGACGCCCAGTTGCCCGGATCCATGTAGCCGACGCTGATGAGGTAGGCGGGGCCGGCGAACGCGATCATCCGGCGCCAGAAGGATGTCTGGTCCGTTGCGACGCTTTCATGAACGTCGGCGAGGGAGCGCGTCTGGACTTGGTTTTCGGAAAACACGGCCTATCTTATAAATGTATCGCTTACGCGGGCCCCAGTCGGGTCCGGACCGCCCGGGAACGGCTCACGGATTTACTTCCAGGCTAATATGTACGGAAGGGTTTGAAAATGCGAAAAGTTGTTCTGATTCTCGCCGCGATACTGCTGATTGCGCTTGCGTCATGCACCGCATTCGATCCGCAGGCTCGTCTGCAGAACGCGATGAACGCGATCTCCGCCGATTCCCTTCTGACGGAAATCAAGACGCTTTCCTCCGATAGTTTCGAAGGCCGCAAGCCGGGAACGGAAGGCGGAAGGAAGAGCGTTGAATATATGGAGGACCAGTTCAAAAAACTCGGTCTGAAACCCGGCAACCCGAATAAGACATACCGCCAGGATGTGCCGCTGGCGGGAATCATTTCGAACCCAACCGCGGAATTCACGGTCAATGGCCACGCGGTCCCCGCGCAATTCAAAAAAGATTTCATCGCGCTTTCCCAGCACTACACTTCCATCGTGGACGTGAAGGACAGCGACGTCGTTTTCGTGGGCTACGGCGTCTCCGCTCCCGAATACAACTGGGACGACTACAAGGGCGTCGACGTCAAGGGCAAGACCGTGCTGATGCTGGTCAACGACCCGCAGATTCCCGATCCCAACAATCCCGCCAAACTCGACGATTCGATGTTCAAAGGCCGCGCCATGACTTACTACGGCCGTTGGACCTATAAATACGAAATCGCGGCGGAAAAAGGCGCGGCGGCCGTGATGATCATTCACGAAACGCCGATGGCGGGATATCCATTTTCGGTGGTTGTGGATAGCTGGAGCGGCGAGAACTTTACGATCCAGCGTCCGGATAACAACGAGAAGACGGTCCCCGTGGAAGGGTGGTTCACTTACGACAAAGCGGCGGAGCTTTGCAAAGCGGCGGGCCTGGATCTGGCGGTGCTGAAGAACAGCGCGCTGCAGAGAGATTTCAAGCCGGTCACGCTGCCGGGCGCGAAGGCCACCTTCCATATCGAAAACACGATGCGGAAAATCCAGTCGCAGAACGTGGTGGGAAAAATCGAAGGCAGTGATCCGGCGCGCGCGAACGAATATGTCATCTACACGGCGCACTGGGATCATCTCGGATGGGACACCTCGCTGCAGGGCGATCAGATTTATAACGGCGCAGCCGACAATGCCTCCGGCTCCGCGGGACTGCTCGAAATCGCGCGGGCATATACGAAGCTGTATCCGAGGCCGAAGCGTTCCATCCTCTTTCTCTCCGTCACGGCGGAGGAGCAGGGACTGCTCGGCGCCGAATACTACGCGGAAAATCCGCTCTACGACCTGAAGTACACGCTCGCCGATATCAATATGGACGGCCTCAACCTCTGGGGAAAGACCAGAGATATGGTGCTCATCGGGCTGGGCAATTCCGAGCTGGATGACATCGCAGCGGATGTGTTGAAATCCCACAACCGCGTTGTCAAAGGCGATGCCGAACCGGAAAAAGGCTTCTTCTACCGTTCCGATCATTTCGAGTTCGCCAAGCAGGGCGTGCCGGCGCTCGACCCCGACGCGGGCACCGATTTCATTGGCAAGCCGGAGGAGTATGGCAAGGCGAAGCGCGAATACTACACCGAGCACGATTACCACAAACCGTCCGACGAAGTGAAGCCGGATTGGGACCTTTCGGGCGCGGTGGAAGACCTCCGCGTTTTCTTCCAGATCGGCGACCGAGTTGCCGATGGGGAATATTACCCGCTCTGGAAACCGGGGACGGAATTTAAAGCGAAGCGCGATGCGATGATGAAAAAGTAGGCGTTCATCATGGCAATCCACAGCCACATTTTCTATAACGGCGAAGTTCGCGAGGCTTCTGAATCCCTGCTGCGGGCGGGGCAGGTCGGATTGCTCTCGGGATGGGGCGTTTTCAGCACGCTTCGCGTCCGGAATGGTGCGCTGTTCGCGTTCGAGCGGCACTGGGCGAGGATGATGCGTGATGCGCGGCTCCTCAACGTCACCATGCCCGGCGATCCGCGGCAACTCGAGCGGCAGTTAATGAGGCTTGTGCAGACCAACGGTAAGCCGGAGTGCACGCTGCGTCTGGTGGTCGTCCGGAACGTGGGTGGGATGTGGGCCGGAAATCCGGACGGAAGCCCCGAAAGCGACGTGATTGCGCTGACCGCGGATTCGAAAGACTGGGGCCACGATGTGCGCCTCACGGTGCAGGCCAATGCTCGTTACGCGGCGAACGAATTCGCCGGCGCCAAGGTTCTTTCCTGGGGCCAGAACCTCGTCTGGGCCGAACGCGCGCAGCGGCAAGGCTTTGATGAAGTCATTCTGCTGAATGAGCACGGGCGCGTAGCCGAGTGCACGTCCGCCAATATCTTCGGCGTGTTCGGAAATGACGTCTGGACTCCCCCGGTGAGTGACGGTTGCCTGCCCGGCATCACTCGTGAAGTTCTGCTGAATGAAATCCACTTGCCCGGTGTCCGGATTTTCGAACGCGGTCTGACCATCGCCGATCTGGAAGCCGCCGATGAAGTCTGCATTACCTCCACCACGCGCGATCTGCTGCCGGTTCGGGAGATCTCCGGCAAGGCGCTGGGGACGAAGGCTGAAGTGAGGGAGCGCGTTACGGAGGCGTTTCGAAGCTTCATGCAGCAGGATATTGCGCGCCGCGGAGCGTCGTTAGATGGAGCCGTGCTGGTGTGAACCATGGCTCTTGCCTGTCCTCAGTGTGGAAGCCGTAACCTGCGCCCTTCGCATTACCAGA
>DASYCD010000229.1:0-3451 GCA_036500405.1 Bryobacteraceae bacterium | reverse complement strand
ATGCCGCGCCCAGATTATTCTGCGCCGCCGCGTATCCCTTCTCCGCCGACATCCGGAACCACTTCACGGCCTCCGCTGGATCCTGCGCCACGCCGTCGCCATCGCGATACGCCACCCCGAGATTATTCTGCGCCGAATAATCGTCGTGCTCCGCGAGAAATCGATACAGCCGCAGCGCTTCCTGCGGATTACGCTCCACGCCCTGGCCCAGCCGGTAGCAATCCGCCAAATTGAACATCGCGACAGCATGCCCCTGCGCCGCCGCGAGCTTAAATAACCGCACCGCCTCTTTCGAATCCTGCGTCACGCCGATGCCATCCAGATACATCAACCCCAAAAACGCTTCGGACGTCACGTGCCCCTGATCCGCCGCGAGTTTGAACCATCGCGCCGCCTCTGCGTTATCGGCCTTGACGCCCTCGCCAGTCCGATACGCATCGCCCACATGAAACTGCCCGAGCGCATTCCCCTGGTCCGCCGCTTTGCGATACCACTTCACGGCCTCCGCGAAATCGTGCATCACGCCTTCGCCGTTGTGATAGCTGTCGCCGAGCGCGATCTGCGCCACCGCGTTCCCTTTATCAGCCGCCGCCTGATACCAGCGCACGGCTTCCTTCAGATCTTTCGGAACGCCATCGCCCGTACGATAGGCATATGCGAGATTCGTCTGCGCGGAATCCAGTCCCTGCTCGGCGGCCTTGCGATACCACTGCGCCGCTTCGGCATGATCCTTCGTTACACCCTGGCCTTCATAGAGCAAAAACCCGAGATTGAACTCCGCGTTGACGTCGCCCTGATCGGCCGCCAGCCGGAACCACCGCGCCGCTTCTTTGTAATCCTGCGCAACGCCGTCGCCATCGCGATAGCATTCGCCCATGTAGAGTTGCGCCGTCGCCACGCCGCGTTCCGCCGCCGCGCGAGCGTTCTGAATGGTAGCCGGAGGCGACTGGCTGTAAGCCAGCGCAGCCGTCGCCGCCAGCGCCAGGGCCAGTTCCCGCAGCCTCTTCACTGCCCGATTATCTCAGGCGCGGCCAAGCACCACCGTCTGCGGACTCATCGGAATCGGATGCCCGGTGACGTTGTGGAATCCCGCCTCTTCGTACATCGCCGTCAGTTCTTTCAGCGTGTATGCATCGCCCGAAGGCGTTGACCCGAGCATCATCAGCGCGAAACTCGCCGATGCCGGCGGTGAAACGCGATCGTCATTTGGCACGAACTCGAGCGTCGCGGCAACTCCGCCCGGCTTCAGCGCCGCGTGTACTTTTTTCAGCAGCGACACGTTCGTCGGATGGTCGAAGTGATGCAGGAAATTCGTCAGCAGCACAGCATCGTAATCGCCGCCGAACGGCACGTCGAAGGCGCTGCCGGGCAGCAATTCGTAGCGGTCCTCCACCCCGGCCTTCTCTGCATTCCTCTTCGCGACCTGTAACACCGCCGCCCAATCTAACCCGACAATCCGAGCCTGCGGATTCTTCTGCGCCACCGCGATCCCGAACAGCCCGTGTCCCGCCGCGATATCGAGCACGCGCATCGGACCGCTCTTTCCCCCCAGCACCAGCTCCGCCATCGGCCCCGCCACAGGACCCATCATCGGCGTCATCGATTCGGCGAATTGCACCCAGACCGGATTTTCCGGTTCCACCGATCCCTCGCCCGGGAGCACCGTACGGCCGGTGCGCACGATCGTCGCCAGCTCCTTGAACGTGTCGATGAGCATCGGGTTCGAAAGGAACGTCGCCACAGACGCGAGCGATGCGGGCGAACGCGTATCGAGAAACGTCGCGCTGGTTGGCGTGAGCGCGTAACGCCCGTTTTCCTTCGCCAGCAGACCGCTGATCACCAGGAAGTCGCAGAGAATACGAGTGCCTCGCTCGGAAGCCGAGCACTGTTTCGCGATCGAAGCCACATCGCCGCTGCTTTCGCCGATCGCGCGGAACAGATCGAGGTCAATCGCTGCCTTCAGCGCCCACGTGCGCTGGTACGACTGCAAAACGTCAATGACAAGTGCCGGGTTCGGAGCATTTTCAGGAGTGATTTGTGGGGCCATAGCTCACAGCATATACTGAGCGCGGAGAGTTATGTCCATCGCGAAAACAGCAGGGCTTGTTTCGGCCGCCGTCATTGCGCTGACCGCGCTTCTGGTACACGCGCAAAGCCCGGCGCCAGCCGTCAGTATTACCGGTGAAGCTCCGCCGCCCGCGGGCGCACTCACGCTCTGGTACCGGCAGCCCGCATCCGATCATCCTTATGTACTGCCGGTCGGCAGACCGGCTACCGCCGCCGCCACCGCCGAATGGGACAAAGCGCTGCCAGTCGGCAATGGACGGCTGGGCGCCATGGTGTTCGGCGGAGTTGTGAACGAACGCCTGCAGCTGAATGAAGATACGCTCTCTGCCGGCGGCCCCTACGACAACGTGAACCCCGACGCGCACGACGCGCTGCCGGAAGTCCGCCGTCTGCTCTTCGAGGGCAAATACGCCGAAGGGGCGAAGCTCGTCACCGATAAAGTGATGGCCAAACCTCTGGGCGAGATGCCGTATGAAACCGTCGGCAACCTGGAGCTCACGTTCCCCGCGGTCACATCGGCCGAAAACTACCGCCGCGATCTGGATCTCGATACCGCTATCGCGCGCGTCCAATACACGGTGGGTGGCGTGCAGTACGCGCGCGAGATCCTTTCGAGCCCCGTCGATCAGGTGCTCGCGGTTCATCTCACCGCGAGCCAGCCCGGCAAGATCAGCTTCACCGCCGCCATGGATACGCCGCAGAAGGCCACCGTGAGCGCCACGGCGCCGGGCACGCTCATCATGACTGGCGTGAACGGCGATGCCGAGGGAATCAAAGGCGCCCTGAAATTCGAATCGCGCGTTCGCGTGATCGCGCAGGGCGGCAAAACATCGGCTGATGGCGGCAAAGTCACAGTCGACGGCGCCAATTCCGTCACGCTGCTCATCGCGGCGGCCACCAGCTACAACAGCTACAAGGACGTCTCCGGCGATCCGCGCGCGGCCGACGAAAAAAACATCGCAGCCGCCGAGCAGAAGTCCTGGACCGCCATCCGCGAGGCCCACGTCAAAGAACACCAGCGCCTGTTCCATCGCGTGCAACTCGATCTCGGAACCACGCCGGAATCCCGCCGCCCCACCGACGAACGCATCGCGGATTTCGCCAACGGCCATGATCCGCAGCTCGCCGCGCTCTACTTTCAGTTCGCCCGCTACCTGCTGATTTCAAGCTCGCGACCCGGTACGCAGGCCGCCAACCTCCAGGGCATCTGGAACGAGAGCATGAACCCGCCATGGGGCAGCAAGTACACCATCAACATCAACACGGAGATGAACTACTGGCCCGCCGAGTCGACGAATCTGGCGGAATGCGTCGAGCCGCTCATCGCAATGATTCAGGACCTCACCGACACCGGCGCCCGCACCGCGAAGGAAATGTACGGCGC
>DASYCD010000228.1:0-4633 GCA_036500405.1 Bryobacteraceae bacterium | reverse complement strand
GCCGCCGCGCGTGAAGTGGAGAATGACATTGTCCTGCGGCATGCCGAGCGTCTGCGCGACGGACATGCGCCCAGGCGCGGGCTGCTGGCTGTCGGTCCAGATCTCGACCTTGCCATCGTGATAATGGGCCGTCGCGCCCTGTGGTTCGAGCGGCGCGTGAGAGATGAATGGATAAGAATAAGCAGCTTCGACGGTCTTCGCGGCGCCTTTGATTGCGGTGTCGAAATCGCCGTCATTGCGGCTGGTCGACATCGGCGCTTCCTTCGCCAGTTCGTCTGCTTTCTGTTTGAAAGCGGTGCTGCTGCCGCCGGCGTTCGGGCCTTCGTTCCACGTGACTTTCAGAGCCTGGCGCGCCTTCTGCGCGTACCACCAGGCATCGGCCAGGATAGCGATGCCGCTCACAAGATCGCCGGGACGTCCGGTGATGGTCGTGAGCTCGGGCCGATCCACGACGAAGGCATTCTTGATGCCCGGCATCTTTTTGATTTCGTCGAGATTGGCGCTGACGACCTTGCCACCGAGGACTGGGCAGCGTTCGAACACGGCGTACTGCATGTTCGGCAGCTTCGTATCGATCGTGAAGATCGGCTTGCCGGTGACGATCTGCGGTACGTCCACCCCTTTCTGCGTGTGGCCGATGACCTTGTAGGTCGAAGGATTTTTGAGCTGGAGCGTACTGAAGACGGGCACTGGCAGCGTCGCCGCTTTCCCGGCCAACTCGCCATAGCTCGCGGACTTGCTGCCCGACATCACGCGTCCCGAAGCAGTGGTGCAATCTTTCTCGGCAACGCCCCACGTCTGCGCCGCGGCGGTGACGAACATCGCGCGCGCGGCCGCGCCCACTTCGCGCATCGGCTGCCAGTTGTTGGGAGTCGCGGTGCTGCCGCCGGCGCTTTGCTGGGCGTACTTCGCCGGATCGAAATCGGCCTGTTCCACGCGGACGTTCTTCCAGTCCACGTCGAGCTCTTCGGCAATCAGCATGGGCAGCATGTTCTTGACGCCCTGGCCGAGCTCCGGATTTTTCGCCACGATGGTGACCGTTCCATCGGCGGCGACTTTGATATAGTTGACCGGCGAAGGCGGAACCTGCGGCTGACCGCCGCGGCCCTGGGCGAAGAGATCCTGCTCCGGATTGATTCCAAATACGATGGCGCCGCTGGCCGCGAGGCTGACCTTCAGGAAGAAACGGCGTCCAGGCAGTTGCGGTGTTTCGACGGTTTTCATTAGCGGCCTCCCTCGTTCTGTGCGACGGTTGAGCCCTTCGGATGCGCTGCGATTTCAGCCGCGCGGTGCACGGCGGCGCGGATCCGTATGTACGTTCCGCAGCGGCAAAGATTGCCGGTCATCGCGGTGTCGATGTCTTTGTCATTGGGGCGCGGATTCTTCGCGAGGAGAGCGGCGGCGGACATCATCTGTCCCGCCTGGCAATAGCCGCATTGCGGCACGTCGATCTCTTCCCATGCGACCTGTACCGGATGAGTGCCGTTGGCGGAGAGGCCTTCGACCGTGGTGATTGGCTGGTCTTTGACCATGGAGAGCGGCGTGCTGCAGGAGCGGACGGGCTGTCCGTTGAGATGGACGGTGCAGGCGCCGCACTGGCCAATGCCGCAGCCGAATTTGGTGCCGCGCAGTTCGAGGACGTCGCGCAGGGCCCAGAGCAGGGGCATATCGGGCGGGGCATCGACCGTGCTGACGTGTCCGTTCACGTTGAGTTTAAAGGCCATATTTTTCTCCAGACTTTCTTACGAT
The DNA here is from genome assembly GCA_036500405.1 of Bryobacteraceae bacterium. Taxonomy (GTDB): domain Bacteria; phylum Acidobacteriota; class Terriglobia; order Bryobacterales; family Bryobacteraceae; genus BOG-234. The sequence goes on along the minus strand of DASYCD010000228.1, from coordinate 2,884 downwards.
ACACCCCGGGGAAGAGGAGAATGTGAGATAGAAACAATGAAGATCTCCCGGTGGTTTGTTAAACGCGACATTGACATGCAAACACGTCATTACCTGGAAAAGAGTGAGGAGAGCGACTGATGGAAATCAAACGAAGCGGCTCGCAGCCTTCCGGTAAAGGACCGGCCGATTATTTCACGGGGACGGTGAGGGTCGATCCGTTATTCCAGTGCGCGGAGCCCGCGCGCGCGAGGGGCGCGAGTGTCACCTTCGAGCCGGGCGCACGCACTGCATGGCACACGCACCCGCTTGGCCAGACGCTCATCGTGACGGCGGGACTGGGCCGGGCGCAGCGGCAGGGCGGCCCGATCGAAGAAATCAGGCCGGGCGACGTTGTCAGCTTCGTGCCGGGCGAAAAGCACTGGCACGGCGCATCGCCGACGACGGCCATGACGCACATCGCGATACAGGAAGCGCTCGACGGCAAGCCGGTGGACTGGCTGGAAAAGGTCACGGACGAACAGTACGGCGGCTGATCTCAGAAGCGGGGCCGGTCGCTGACAATCGTCACCTGCATATCCGGGCTGCGGGCAATGATGCCTTCATCGATGGGCTTCTGGAAAAATTTCTTCGTGCCGGCCGGCTTCGAATGCGAGAGAAAGATCTGGGTGACGCCGCGCTCGCGCGCGAAGTTAACCACGGCCTCCGCGGGGTCGCCCGGCGCCTCCAGCAGTTGCGATTCGATGTGGAGATTGCGCGCGAATCCCAGATGGCGGTCCACCGCATCGGCGCCTTTGCCATTGGCGATTCCGACCGCGATGCAATCGCCGTGGAGATAATCGGCGACGCGTTTGGCCCTGCGGATGACGGCCGCGCTCGAAGGATCCGGCGTGACGACAACCAGAATTCGCTCCACGCCCCCCTCCGGCTGACGCGGTGGCTCACCCGGATCGCCGTGGTGCGATTCGCTCTCACGCGCCGTCTGCCGGATCGCCATTTCGCGCAACGCCACCAGCGTGGGTTCCTGAAAGAAATTTTCGAGCGCGTGCTGCGACTTTTCGGCCGGATACACCACGCCGCGTATCAGCCGGTTGATGAGCGCGCCGGGAGTGAGATCCACCAGCACCACTTCGTCGGCCTGCTGAACGACCCAGTCGGGAATCGTTTCGCGCACGCGGACGCCGCTGAGCTGCCACACCTGGTCGTTCAGGCTTTCGAGATGCTGGATGTTCATGGTGGTCAGAACATCGATGCCGGCCGCGAGCAGCGTGTTGACATCCTGCCATCGTTTGGTCCTCTCCAGGCCTTCGACGTTGCTGTGCGGAAATTCATCCACCACGCAAACCTCGGGATGGCGGCGAAGAATGGCTTCGATATCCATCTCCTCGAACACGCGCCCGCCATATTCCACCTTGCGGCGCGGAATTGTCTCGAGGCCGTCGGTGCGCGCGACCGTCTCGGCGCGGCCGTGCGGCTCGAAGTATCCGATGACGACATCACGGCCGGTGCTGCTCAGTTCCTGGGCATCGCCCAGCATCTGATAAGTCTTCCCCACGCCGGATGCGTAGCCGAGGTAGATCTTTAACTTTCCCTCCACCATATCTTTCATTGTGGCCGACTACTGGGGGAAGACGCGGATGTCCATACCCTCGGCGCCGCGAACCAGCCTTCCCACGGGGCTGCCGGTCAGGCGATCCCACCATTTGGACCCCAGGCTGTGGCCGACGAAAATCTGCGTCACGCCGCGTTCGCGCGCGAATGTGAGCAGGGCTTCGATGACATCTTCGCCTTCGAGGATCTCGATATCCGCGCCCGCCTGCCGCGCCATTTCCAAACTGGAATTCAGCGTGATCTGCGCGGACGCGGCGAGGTCCGGCTGCCGGACATGCGCGGCGATGAGCTCGCCGTGGAAACGTTCCGCGATGTGGCGGCCGCTTTCGATCATTGCGCGCGCGTTACTGCGTGGCGTCAGGCAGATGAGAATACGTTCCTGCGCGCCGCCAGGACCCGCGATGCCGTGGTGACGGAGATAACCTTCGAGCTGCTGGTCCACAATATCCGCCGCGAGAAGAAGCGTGATCTCGCGCAGCTCGGCGAGATAAACCTGCTCGGGCGGGGAATCGACGACGACGATTTCGTCAGCGCCGTAGAGAAAAGCTTTGGGAACAGTCGCGTCCACGTGTTTGCCGGTGATCCGTTCCGCGCGCGCGGCGAATTCGGTGACGTATTGAATATTGATGGACGCGATTACGTTGATGCCGACCGCCATGATGTCGCGCACGTCCTGCCAGCGGTACGGATTGACGGAGCCAGGCGGGTTATTCCAGGCGAGGGCGTCGACCAGACACACGCGCGGATGACGGGCGAGCACGGCGCCGACATCGATCGCGCCGCCCCCCAGTTGAGGAATCACTTCGAGCGACTCCGCCGGAGCGTTGGAGGACTGTACCGCGGCGACGATCAAATCCTGGCCGCGCGAGGCGCGACGGCAGCCCTCATCGAACATGCGCGAGGATTTGCCCACGCCGGACGCATAGCCGAGGAAGATTTTCAGACGTCCACGGCTCTCGCGTGGGTCCTCGGCCTGGACCTGCTCCAGAAGCTCTTCGGGTGTGCGGCGGCGGGTCATCGTTTACATGTGTTTCGGCTTCAGGCTAAAAAGAAGCGTCAGGAAGTCATAGCAAAGTCACAAGAAGCTTGGGTGGATTGCCGGAGAAGTGCAAATCGGGGCTCATGATGTTCAGAGTAAACCCGAGCGGCCTGCCTGAGTGATGCGCTCAGTGGCGGACGGTGATTCCGAAGTAGATGCTGCGGACAATTCCGACAAGCGGTCCCGGGTCGCCGCCATATTCAAAATGCGCCGGTGAGAAAAGATTGCTCCCCACCAGACGGAAATCCAGACTGT
>DASYCD010000227.1:0-8212 GCA_036500405.1 Bryobacteraceae bacterium | reverse complement strand
GCGATGAACGCGCCAACGCCGAACCTGATCCAGATTGCCCCGAGCCTGTTGCCAGCACGATGAAATGCCCCATCTGCAACCGCCCCGTGCGGCTCGAAGATAAGGAAGCGCCCTTCTGCAGCGAGCGCTGCCGGGATATCGACCTGGGGAACTGGGCCACTGAAAAATACGTGATCTCGACGCCTGCGCCCGGCATGGTCAATCCACATCAGGACGACGAAGAGTGAAGCGCGGACCGGCTTTCTGGTTCGCCACCTGGTTCGGCTGTGGCCTCATTCCGAAAGCGCCCGGCACCTTCGGTTCGCTGGGAGCGCTGATCGTCGCCTGGCCGCTGGCTTTTCATCACGGCTGGCAGCCGCTCTGGTTCGGTGCGCTGGCAATCGTGATCCTCTACCCGGCGATTCAGTCCGCCACGGCGGTCGCCGTCGGGACCGGCCGGAAAGACCCGCAGATCGTGGTGGTCGATGAAGTCGTCGGCCAATGGCTGACCCTCGCCGGGGCCACCCGCCTGAATCCCATGGCGTTTCTTTACGCCCTGATCCTGTTTCGTTTGTTCGATATCTGGAAGCCGCCGCCGGTCCGCAACCTCGAAAAACTCCCCGCCGGAACCGGCATTGTTCTTGACGATGCCATGGCTGGGATCTACGGCGCGGTTATCCTATATGTGCTGGGGAGATTTAACGTCTACTAGGTATGGCAACCCGTAAATCGTCGGAAAAAGCAGGCGTGAGCAAGCCGGAAAATCTTCGGCCCATGATTTCGTCCGTGTACCCCCCAGCCGCCATCGCGGGCGGAGAGTTTTCCATCCGCGGCAAGGGTCTGGCGGCGGGTGAGCGCCCGCGCGTCACCATCGGCGAAATGCAGGCGCCCGTCGTCATCGGTTCGGATTCGCTGGTGATTGTGCGCGTGCCCGATGGCGCTTCGGTCGGCGAACTCGTCGTGGGCCGCGGCGAAGCGAGCGATGGCAAAGTCAGCGAAACCTGGAGTTGCGATATCGGCATCCAGATCGCCGAAAATCTGCACCCCGTCACCAATCCCGCGGTGGACGCCTTCGGCAACATCTACACGACCTTCAGCGGTTCACGCGGCCAGAAGGTGCCCGTCTCCGTCTACCGGATCGACCTCAACTTCAATATGCGGCCGTTCATCAACGATCTGATGAATCCCACCGGCATCGCAGCCGGGCCGGACGGCCTGCTCTACATTTCGAGCCGCTTCGATGGCGTCGTCTACCAGGTGACCCAGACCGGCAACATGTCGGTCTTCGTGGAAGGCATGGGCGTCGCTACCGGCATCTGCTTCGATCCGCAGGGCAATCTCTACGTGGGCGATCGCAGCGGCACGGTCTTCAAGGTCAGTCCCACGCGGCAGATTTTCGTATACGCGACGATCGAGCCTTCCATCTCTTCCTATCACCTCGCTTGGGGACCCGATCAGCGCCTCTACGTCAGCGGCCCCACGACTTCGAGCTTCGACAGTATCTACGCAATTGGCGATAACGGCGACGTCCAGACGTTCTATCGCGGACTCGGCCGCCCGCAGGGCATGGCGTTTGACGCCGATGGCAATCTCTACGCTGCCGCGTCCTGGATGGGGCGGAAGGGAGTGGTGCGGATCACCCCCGCTGGCTCGGTCGAGCACTTCCTGTCCGGTCCCGGCATTGTCGGTCTTGCGTTTTCGCCTTCGAAGTCGCTGCTCGTAGCGACCACCAACGCCATCCATCGCGTGGATGTTGGCATCAAGGGCTATCAGGTTTTCTAGCCGCTTATGAACGCGGAGATCATCGCGGTCGGCTCGGAAATGCTGACAGCCGGCCGGCTGGATACAAATTCGCTTTTCATCACAGAGCATCTCAACCAGCTCGGCATCGAGGTCACGGCGAAACACGTGATCGGCGATGACACGGTGCGGCTGGTGACGGCTATCCAGCGCGCGCTGGAGGATTCCACGATTCTGTTTCTCTCGGGCGGCCTCGGGCCTACCGAAGACGATCTGACCCGCGATGCAGTCGCACGCGCGATTGGCTGCACCATGGCGCTCGATCCCGGGACTCTGAAGGCGATCGAGGATCGCTTCCTCCGGATGAGCCGCCAGATGCCGGAGATCAACCGCCGTCAGGCCATGATTCTCGACGGCGCCGAGATTCTTTCGAACGACCGTGGCACCGCGCCCGGGCAATGGCGCGTGGTGAACGGGCAGAGTCTGCGGTTTGTGATCCTGCTGCCGGGTCCGCCTTCGGAATTGAAATCAATGTTCACCCGTGAGTGCCTGCCGCGGCTGGAAAAGATTGCGCCGAAGGCGGCGATCCATACGACGGTACTGCGAGTGACAGGCATCTCCGAATCCCAGCTCGATCAGACAGTCGCGCCGCTTTACGTCGGTGTTCCGCATCTGGAAACCACAGTGCTCGCGCACGAGGGCGATCTCCAGGTGCGCTTCCGCGCGCAATGCCAGACGCAACAGGAAGCCGTGGCTCTGAGCGAAGAAATAGCGGAGAAGGCGGCGGAACTGCTTGGTCCGAATGTTTATTCCCGGGATAGCAAGCCGCTCGAAGTGGTTGTAGGCGCAAGGCTGGCCGCCGCCGGCGCTACAGTCACTGTCGCGGAGAGCGCTACCGGCGGCGGTCTCGCGCAGCGCATCACCAGCGTGCCGGGAAGCTCCGCATACTTCGCCGGTGGATACATCACCTACGCGCGCAGCATGAAAACGCAATTGCTTGGCGTGCCGGCGGACCTTCTCGCCCAGCACGGCGCCGTCAGCAAGGAAACCGCGGCTGCCATGGCGGAGGGAGCGCGCCGCGCCGCGAATGCGGGCTGGGCCGTCTCAATCACCGGCAATGCCGGGCCTTCGACGGATGGCGAGGAAGCGCCTGTCGGCACCGTATTCATTGGCATTGCAGGTCCCGATAAAACGGAAGTGACGCATCGCCTCTGGCCGGTGAACGATCGCGGCCGCGTACGCGCGTTTGCCTCGCAGGCCGCTCTCGATCTGCTGAACCGAAGATTGATCGCGCACTACGGCGCCTGAAAATGACAAAACGCACCATCTCTTTCCATCGCCCCGCCATTGGCGAAACGGAGATTGCTGCCGTAGCCAATGTGATGCGCTCCGGATGGCTGACAACCGGCCCCACCACGGCCGCGTTCGAGAAGCAGTTCGCGGAGTACCTCGGCGCGCCCCATGCGGTCGCCGTAAACTCCTGCAGTTCCGGCCTGCAGCTTGCTCTGAAGGCTCTCGATATCGGCCCCGGCGATGAAGTCATCACTTCGCCGGTCACATACTGCGCCACCGTTCTCGCCATTCTCCACACCGGCGCGACGCCCGTTCTCGCGGATGTCGGCAGCGATGACAATCTCGATCCTGCCTCCGTCGAATCCCGCCTCTCACCGCGTACCAAGGCTCTCCTGCCGGTCCATCTCGCCGGCGCGCCATGCGACATGGATGCCCTTTCGGACATCGCGCAGCGCCATCGCCTTTTGGTTGTGGAAGACGCAGCCCACGCACTGGCCGCGCGCTATGGCGGCCGCCGCGTCGGCAGCCGGCGCGTTGGAGACGATCCGCGCAGTGACGCCGCTGTCTTCAGCTTCTACGCCACGAAAGCTCTGGCCACCGGCGAAGGCGGCATGATCTCCGCGCACCGTCCGGAATTCGCCCAGCGCCTTCGACGTCTCCGCAATCATGGCATCGGCGCGCGCCAGGGCTGGCGCTACAGCGTGGAAGAGCAGGGTTTCAAATTCAACCTCAGCGACATCCACTCCGCCATCGGCATCGAGCAGCTCAAGCGTCAGGAAGAGTTTCTCGCAAGCCGCGCCCGCTGCGCCGCGATTTATGCGGAAGAACTGCGGGACTCGGGCGTCGGACTCCCCACCGCTGTTCCCGGCCACTGCTGGCATCTCTATCGCATCGCCGTCCCCTCGCGCGACGCGTTTATCGAGCGCATGAAAGAACGCGGCGTCGAATGCAGCGTGCACTTCATCCCGATCCCACTGCACCCCGCCTTCGCAGGCATCGCGGGTGGCGACGATTGTCCGCGCGCTCTCGCGCAATTCGAAAACTCCGTCTCGCTGCCGATCTATCCCGGCATGCCGGATGACGATGTCCGCTACGTCGCCGCCTGTGTCCGCGAGTGCATCAAATAGCCGCAGGTTGCCAACCGCCACACGCCGATTCCAGATACTCCGCCACCGTCAGCGCCACGTCCTCACGCCACGGCGCCGCGGCAACCTGCACCGCAATCGGCAATCCATCGCTCGATTGCCCACACCGAACCACCGCCGCGGGCCAGCCGGTGAGATTGTGCGTCATCGTGTAGCTGTAACCCGGAAAAACATTGTCGGCGATTGAAGTCCCATGCGGAACCGCGGGACTGAACGAAACCGGCGAGAGCAGCACATCGAAATCATTCAGGAAACTGTATAGCTCCTGCCGGAACTGATCGAGCCGTCCCCAGAATCTCGCGAAGCCGGCCAGATCCGTCCGATACGGTTCCAGCTTACTCAGCCACCCTTCCAGCAGAAAATGCGTCTCGCGGCTGCCGATGTCTTTCAAAAAGTCGCGAAGCCCATCCGCGCCATCCGCCCCGAGCATTTCCATCTCAAGCCGATAGCTTTCTTCCACCCGCGGCGGGCGGCGATCTTCCACCACCCGCACAGCATCCGAAAGCGCGCGCGCCGCAGCCTGCACCGTCGCCGCCGTCTCAGGCTCCGCCGCCAGAATCCCGTTATCCGTGAAGTAAGCCACGCGCAGCCCTGTCAGCGTATCCAGCCGCCGCTCAAACGGCATCGGAATCACCGTGCGATCGCTGTCATCCGCGCCGAGCAGGATCGGCATCATCGTCCACAGATCCTCGATGCGGCGCGCCATAGGGCCGATCTGCCACAGCGTTTCGATCCATCCCCCGGCGGGCGGAACATGCCCGGTTCGCGCGAGTCGGCCCGATGTCGGTTTGATCGACGTAATGCCGCAATAGTGCGCCGGCAGTCGAACGCTTCCCGCCGCGTCGCTGCCCAGTCCAAACGGCGACCCGCAGGCCGCAATCAGCGCCGATTCCCCGCCGCTCGATCCGCCAGAAGTCCGCTGCGCGTTATACGGATTATTCGTCCGTCCGAACAGCAGATTGTCGCTTTCGAACGCGAAGAGCAGATCCGGAAGATTCGTGCGCGCCAACGGAATCGCGCCCGCCCCACGCAGCCGCGCCACCAGCGTGGCATCCACCGCTGAGCGCTCGCGCCGACGGTATCCAACCGTACCCGCCGAACACACTGTCCCCCCGACTTCAATCGAATCTTTAATCGAAAACGGAACGCCGGCCAGCGGCCCCGTGACATGGCCCGCGTCCACGGCGCGCGCCGCCGCAAGCGCCGGGTCCGCCAAAATCTCAATCGCTGCGTTCAGCTTCGGATTGACCTCCGCGATGCGCGCCAGATGCGCATCCACCAGTTCCACCGAAGAGATCGAGTGTTCCCGAATCAGCCGGGCCTGTTGTGTACCGGAAAGCGAGAGGACGTCGTGCACTTTTCAATTTTCCGTCACGGTCATCCGCTGATTGGCTTTCACGTTATCCAGCTTCTGATGCTTGCCGCTCGGCCAGTCGATTTCAACGGACGTGGAGGAATCGCCGCCCAGTCCAAACGTCAGCGCCAGGTCGCTCGACGAACAATAGCTCGACCCGCTGTGAACCGCCTGCTCCTGCTTCCCTTGTGCGCTCATCACCCGCACCATTGCGCCAATGCCGTCTTTATTGCTCTTCGTCCCCACCAGCCGCAGTTGCAGCCAGTGCCGCGCGTTGCCGCCGTCATTCCGGTAGAGATGCGCGGGCGCGTTGTTGCTTGAAACCAGCACATCCAGATCGCCATCGCCATCGTAATCGCCATAAGCCGCGCCACGGGCGACAAGCGACGTCTTGAAATCACCCGTCACGTTATCGAATTTGCCGCCACCCGCGTTGTGGAACAGCAGCGGAAGCTCTGCGTACTGGATCTTCGGCTGTACTTTCGTGATGTCTTCTTCCAGATGCCCATTGGCGGCGAAAATATCCGGCAAACCATCCAGATCGTAATCGAAGAAGAACAGCCCAAATGTCAGGTCGAGCTGGCTGGGCCGGGCGATCCCCGCGCGCGCAGCCAGATCGGAAAAGAGCCCATTGCCGTCGTTGTGATAAAGCGCCAGCATCTGGTTGGAAAAATTGCCCACCACCAGGTTCTGCCGCCCCGAACGATCGTAGTCCGCCGCGTCCGTTCCCATCGCGCCGCGCGCCACACCGTCGTCGCCGAATGCGACACCCGCCGCCAGCGCCTCCTCCTTAAACGTCCCGTTTCCCAAATTTCGATAGAGCTTATTCGGCTGCGTGTCATTCGCCAGGAACAAATCCGGCCAGCCGTCACTATTGAAATCGAAAACGGTCACGCCCAGCGTCTTGCTCGAAGCGTCCCCCAGCCCGGCCTTCGCGGTCACATCCTCAAACTTGCCGTTTCCCAGATTGCGATACAACTTCGACGCCGCGCCCTTATACAGCTCCGGCGTGCAATACGACTTGTTCTTGCCGTCGAGCGAACACCGAATATCGCCCTTCGCGCTCCACTGCACATAATTCCCCACGAACAGATCCAGCTTCCCGTCCTTGTCGTAATCGAACCACGCCGCGCTAGCCGAAAACTGCGCATTCGCAATGCCGCTCTCACGCGTCACGTCGCGAAAATGCCCGCCGCCCAGATTGCGGAACAGATGATCGCCCCCCACCGCCGTCACGTAGAGATCGTCCCGGCCGTCGTTATCGTAATCGCCGACCGCCACACCCATCCCGTGAATCTCAATATCGAGCCCGCTCCCGCGCGTGATATCGGTAAACCCGCCCTTGCCGTCATTCCGGTAAAGCGCGGCTACCGTATGATTCCCGTGAGGAATCCAGTCGCTCCCGTTCAGCAGCAGGATGTCGAGCTTTCCATCGCCGTCGGCGTCGAAAAACGCCACGCCCGAGCCCATCGTTTCAGGCAGCCACTTCTTACCGGTCCGGCCAGCGTTATGGGTAAAGTGGATTCCCGCCGCGGCAGTGACATCGGTGAAGTGCACATCGGCCGGCGGCGCGGCTCCCCTGAGAAAAGCTCCCACCAGAAAAACTCCCGCCACCGATATAACAATCCCCAGTCGCATCATGCTCTTACCATCATGACTGCCCAGGTTCATGCACGCCAGTAGTAGAAACATACTAACTGCGCAGCCCGTTTGACTGCTAGCCTGCGATAAGGCGATGACCTCCCGCTCCCCCACCTATCGTCTGCTCGCCGGGCTGCTGGTCACGCTGCTCGCCGTGGGAGTGTACTCCGTCTACACGATCCGGCAGCTGCGCGCCCTGCGCGAGATCCAGAGCGGAACTATTGACCGCAACCGGCTGGACTCGCACCTTCTCCTCCGCATCCAGAACAGCCTCAATTCCTGCGCTCTCGCCATGCGCGACATGCTGGATGCCGACGCCGTGGACGTGCAGCGCTACGGCCTCGCCGCCTGGCAGCCGCAGTTCCGCGGCATCCGCACCGATCTCGAAGACGCCCTGTCCCGCGAAGCCAGCGTCTCCATGACCGACCGCGATTCCAGCCAGCGCCGCTACCTCACGGATTCCTTCCGGCAATTCTGGGATTCGCTCGATCTCGTCTTCCGCATGGCGGCGGACGGCCACTCCGACGAAGCCCGCATCCAGCTTCGAAATTCCCTTCAACCCCGCCAGGCCTCGCTCAGCAGCGCCGTCTCGCGCCTGCTCGTCGCGAATAACGCTAACGAAGAAGCGGCTGCGCAGCGCACGCAGGAAATCTATTCAGGCGCCGAACGCAACGTCTACATTTTTCTGGCGGCCATGCTGATAGTCATTGTTCTGACCAGCCTCTATCTGGTCCAGTACTATCGCCGGCTGTTCCAGCGCGTCGCCGACCTTTCCGAACAGCGCCGCATGCTCGCCGAACGCCGCCGCGACCTCGCCCAGCAGCTCATCACATCGCAGGAAAGCACCTTCCGCTCCATCTCGCGCGAACTGCACGACGAATTCGGGCAGATCCTGACCGCTATCGGCGCCATGCTCCAGCGCGCCCGCCGCCGCGCCACCCGCGAGGACATCACGCCAGCCGATGAGCGCCGAGAAGTTCACGAAAATGAGCTCCGCGAAGTTCACGAAGACGAGCTCCGCGAGGTTCACGAAATCGTGCAGTCCACGCTCGAAAAGGTG
>DASYCD010000226.1:0-16205 GCA_036500405.1 Bryobacteraceae bacterium | reverse complement strand
GTCCACGCCGGGACCTATCGCCCGGCGGCGCACGGGCAGGCGCTGATCTGGTTCAACCAGCGGCACGACGGCATCACGCTCGAAGCCGTCGGCGACGTGGTGCTGACCGCCGCCAATCCGGCGATTGCCGACAACAAGGCGCCGAGCTTCCCGGCGATTGTCACTCACGTCGTCTATTTCGGTGACGGCATCTCGACGAAAACCGTGCTGCGCGGCTTCCGCATCACCGGCGCGCACAATTACACCTGCGGCACCGGCCAGCACTCGCCAATCGAATCCGATGACGTGCCCAAGACGGCGTTCTTCTATCTCGATGGCGGCGGCATCAAGATTTACGCGCGCTCCTATCCGACCATCGAGCGCGTCGAGGTGGTCGGCAATTACACCAGCCCCTGTGGCGCCGGCGTATCCGTGGAGCATCTCGGCCGGCCTCTCGACGCCGCGGTGTTCCGCGACTGCATCTTCCGCGACAACCGCACGCAAATCACCGGCGCCGCGTTCGACCTCCTGCATGGCAGCCGGGCCACGCTCGAGAATTGCCTTTTCGTCGGCAATATCGGGAACCTCGGCGCCGACTACGTCGGCCTGCTGACCGGTGGCGAGTATCATTCCGAGAACGGCTCGGGCGCGATGACGGTGTTCGAAAGGTCTCGTGCGGACGTCAGCCGCTGCACCTTCACCGGCAACTGGGCAGGCGTTGACGACAATGGCGACGGAAGCACTTACGTGAAGTCGATCTTTTGGAATAACACGTTGAAGGGCGGGATCTCGACCGGGCCGCGCTACGAGATCGATATCACGAGCGGCGCGGGCGTCCGGGAGTCATTCATCCACGGCGAGACGAATGACCTGCGGGGGACGATTGATCGGGCGGCGAACACCTTTGATCCGCCGGATCCGCGCTTCGACGCTCGGTTCGTACCGCAGGCGCCGGATTACGCGGCGGTGGGCTACCGGCCGCCACATCGCGCGGCAGCGGCCGGCGGCCGAATGTAATTACTGTTCGCGGAGGCGGATTCGCGGCTTGTCCGAGCCAGCAGTCCGTTCCAGCTTTACATGTTTACACGGTTTTTGGTATTATCTGTTGCCAATGTGGTCAGGGGGTGAACTCGCAACGGCCGCGGAAAGCCCTCAGATTGAAAGCGAGTGAAGGTATACCCATGACTACTGCGATCTTCCGAAGGCTCCGTAGTAATCAGCCCCATGTTCGATTGATCATCGCGGCGCTGCTGCTTACGTATCCCGCGGTGCGCGCCTTTCAGGGCCCGGCCGGTAAAGCATCGTCGCCTGAAATCCTTTACCCTGCGCCGGATGCGGGAGTCGATTCGCTGGTGCGCCGCGCCCAGGAACAGAAGCAGGCCGCAACCCAGTATCCCGTTGTTCACGATTTCCATTTCGAAGACAGACTTCCCGAAAGTGGCATCACCTTCCGGCAGCGGATTGTGGATGACTCCGGGCTGAGGTACAAGAAGGTTCACTACGATCACGGCAACGGAATAGCCGTGGCGGATGTGGATGGCGACGGTCTTTATGACATCTACTTCGTGAACCAGGCGGGGCCGAGCGAGCTATGGAAGAATCTCGGCGGTGGCAAATTCCGCAAAATCAATAACCCTGCGCTTGCCCTTTCCGGGCGCATCGGAGTGGCGGCTTCGTTTGCCGATATCGATAACGACGGCGATGAAGACCTCTATGTCACCACCGTGCGGGGCGGCAATCTGTTGTTCGAGAACGACGGTCACGGGAACTTCCGCGATATCACGCGCGAAGCCGGCCTTGTGCATTCAGCGCATTCCTCTGGCAGCGTGTTTTTCGACTACGACCACGATGGCAAGCTCGATCTTCTGATATGCGACGTGGGACAGTACACGTCCCAGGAGAAGGGCGCTCAGGGCCAGTTTGTTGGACTGCCGGACGCCTTTTCCGGTCACATGTATCCAGAGCGATTCGAGCACCCCATTCTCTATCGCAATCTGGGCAACAAGCGATTTGCGGACGTGACCTCGGCCTCAGGGCTCACGCCGCATGGCTGGTGCGGAGACGCCGCCGTCGCGGATGTCAATGGAGATGGCTGGCCGGACGTCTACTTTTTAAATATGATGGGCGCCAATCACTACTACGAAAACCAGGGCGGGAAGAATTTTGTCGAGAAGACGAAAAGCTATTTTCCGAAAACCTCCTGGGGCGCCATGGGGGTGAAGTTCTTCGATTACGATAACGATGGCCGCCTGGATTTATTTGTCACTGATATGCATTCCGACATGGTGACGGATGTGGGGCCCGAACTGGAACAGAAAAAGGCTCCGTCGCAGGCCCCCGAGAGCTTCCTCATGGGTCCGCCCTCCAGCTTCGTGTTTGGCAATTCGATGTATCACAACACGGGAAAGGGCCCGTTTGAAGAAGTTTCCGACGCCATGGGCGTAGAAAACTACTGGCCATGGGGACCGAGCGTCGGAGACATCAATGCGGATGGGTGGGACGATATCTTCATTGCTTCGTCCATGAACTTCCCTTTTCGGTATGGGACCAATTCCTTATTGCTGAACGACCATGGGAAAAAGTTTCTGAGCGCCGAGTTCCAGTTGGGGATTGAGCCGCGCCGCGGGGGGCGAACACACACGCCATGGTTCCAGCTGAACTGCTCCGCCATGCCTCCGGATCCGCTGAATCTCATGCACCCGATTTGCGCGAAGCGCAAGGGCATGGTCACGGTGATGGCCCCGCTCGGAAGCCGCGCCGGCGTTTTGTTCGATCTGGATAACGACGGGGACCTGGATCTCGTGACTAACGACTTTAATTCGGAGCCACAGGTTCTGGTGAGCGATCTTGCGTCGCGAAGACCGATCCATTGGCTGAAAGTACAGCTGACCGGAACCGCATCGAACCGCGATGGTTTGGGCGCCGCAGTGCGTGTGATTACAGCAGCCGGCGCAAAGTATTTCAAGTACAACGATGGCAAGTCCGGATATCTTTCGCAGAGTTCTCTGCCGCTCTACTTTGGGCTTGGTGACGAAAATGCGATTTCACGCGTTGAGATTCACTGGCCTTCCGGTCGCGACCAGGTCATCACACAAAATCTGCGCGCGAACGAGGTCCTGCGGGTAACGGAGCCAAAGTAGTGCGCGCGGCAGGTCTCGGATTTGCGATCCTTGTCAGCCTGCCGGGCTTGCAGGCTTTCGTCCCACCGCCGTCCCCCTGGGATCTCGGCGCGCGACAGGCGAGGGAAGGTAATTGCACCGCCGCTGTGCAGACGCTGACTACGGCTCTGGCATCCTCCCCCGCGCCAACCGCCGCTCCTTATTTGTCGCTTTTCGATTGCTATGCACAGATGAAACAAGCGGTGGACGCCGAGCAGATTCTTCGCAAGGGGCTTTTGGCCCATCCCGCCAATCCTCCTTTGGAATTGGCGCTGGGTGAGTTACTGATGGATTTAAAGTCCGACAGTATGGAGGCGGGGCAGTTACTCGAACACACCGTTCACACCGCGCCGCGTGATCCGGAAGCAAGGAATTCGTACGCGCAGTGGGCCCATCTGAATTGGCGCGACCGCACCTGCGTGGAGCAGGAAAAAGCCGCTTTACTCCTGCCCGGTCTCAGCGACGATGCCCTGGTGCCGATCAATACCTTGCTCGGGACCTGTTCCAGCCAGGTTGAGGACGCCGCGGGAGCACGGGCCGCGTTTCAGAGGGCCAACGCAATCAATTTGCGCCGGAAAACCTACGACCCGGATGCGGCATGGCAGTACGTGGAATTCCTTAAGCGCTACGGTCAGGATGCCGAGGTTCGGTCGATTGTCGGGCAGATTCTCGATCGCGTTCCTGAGTATGGGCCGGCCCTCCAGGAACGCGGCAAGTGGAACGACAAATAAACCAGGACCCCCAGGCAGTGCTCCTCCCACGCAAAGCGTTCCTGATCTTCGGCGTGAATTTGCTGGTGCTTTTCGCGCCCTTACGGCTCGACAGCCAGCAGGCGCCCAGACCCGTGCAGTTCACCGAAGTTGCGGCGGAGTCCGGCATTACGTTTCGCCACGAAAGCGGCGCCTCGGCCGAGAAGCACATGTTCGAAACTTTCGGCTCCGGTGTGGGAGTGATTGATTTCGACAACGATGGCCTGCCCGACCTGTATTTTGCTAACGGAGCCGACCTGGCCCAGGGCAAGCCATCGCCGGGCAATGCGCTCTATCGCAATATGGGCAACGGGAAATTCGCGGATGTAACCGCCAAAGCAGGCCTCAAAGGCAATGGGATGTTTGCGACCGGCGTGACCGTGGGCGACTACGATAACGACGGCAACCTGGATATCTACGTCACGGGCTACGGCGCCAGTCAGCTCTTTCGCAACAATGGCGACGGGACCTTCAGTGATGTGACGGCCAAAGCTGGAGTGGGCGCCAGTGGATGGAGCAGCAGCGCGGGCTGGGTCGACTACGATCGCGACGGTTACCTCGATCTGTTTGTAGGGCGCTACCTCGATTACGACATCCACAAGCCGCCGTACTGCGGATATAAAAAGCCGGGCTACCGCATGTATTGCGAACCGCAGCAGTTCGACGGGACGCCGGCGTTGCTGTTCCACAACAATCGGAACGGCACGTTCACGGAGGTCTCCCGCAAAGCCGGCGTGGCGAATCCGGCCGGAAAAGCCCTGGGGGTCGCCATCGGCGATATCGATGGCGATGGCTGGCCCGATATCTTCGTGGCCAATGACGGTGTCCGCAATTTTCTCTACCGCAACAAAGGCGACGGCACGTTTGACGACATTACTTACGGCGCCGGCGTGGGTTTCGACGTAAACGGCAAAGCTCTGGCCGGCATGGGCGCCGAGATCGCCGATCTCGATGGCGATGGCCTGCCGGATATCTTCTTTACGGCTTTTTCGGACCAGTACAACCCGATCTACCATAACCGGGGAAAGCTGATTTTTGAAGACGGCACGGTCAAAGCCGGATTGCCATCCAGCGTGAAAACACTCGGCTTCGGCGCCAAGGTTTTCGATTTCGACAACGACGGTTATCCGGATATCTATGTCACCAACGGACACGTCATCGATAACGTGGCGCTCTATGATCCGCGGCTTTCTTACCGTCAGGCCGACCTGCTTTACCGCAATCTGGGCGGCGGGCATTTTCGCGAAGTCGCGGCGGAGAGTGGTCCGGGGCTTCGCATCCAGCACGTGGGCCGCGGTATGGCCGTGGCGGATTTCGATAATGATGGCGACCTGGACATCGTGGTGAGCGATTCCGGCGGGAGCCCGCTGCTGTTGCGCAATGATGGAGGCAATCGCAATCACTGGATCGCGCTCCGCGCACGTGGCCGCGAGAGCAATCGTTTCGGGATTGGCGCGAAGGTGCGGCTGACCAGCGGTGGACGAACTCAGTTGCGGGACGTGAATCCGTACGGAAGTTACCTCAGCACCAGCGACACGCGTTTGTATTTCGGGCTGGGCAACGAAACCGTTGCCCGCATCGAGATCGAGTGGCCCAGTGGGAGGAAGCAGACGATCGACGGCGTTCACGCAGATCAAATTTTGCAGCTGGATGAAGCTGATGCACACTAGGAGCCTCCTGATCGCTGGTCTCCTCTTCGCTTCGGCGACGGCCTGGGCGCAGGCGCCTGCTCCCGATCCACACGGCGCGCAGCTGGGCATCGCCGCGCAGAACCTGCAGCAGGGGAAAACCGACGAGGCGATCAGCGAGTGCAAAACCGTGCTGGCGGCCGATCCGCACTCAGCGTCCGCGCACATGCTTCTGGGCATGGCATACATCGCGAAGAAGTCGTCCGCGATGATCGGCGACGCCAAAGCGGAACTGCAGCAGGCGATCGATCTCGATCCGGAGCTTGTTTGGGCGCGCTTTTACCTGGCCCGGCTCTATCTCGATCAGGGTCTGAACGAAAAGGCCCAGGAACAACTGGAACTTGGTCTGAAGCAAAGCCCGGGTTTGCCGACTCTTCTTTCACTGCTGGGCGAAGTCCGGCGTAAACTCGGAGATCCCGCCGCTTCTCTGGGTTTGAATCACAAGGCGCTCGCGGCCGACCCCACGATGGTTCCGGCGCATTACTTTTTGGCGCTGGCTTATGTGGATCTGAAACAGGATCCCGCCGCCATCGCCGAGTTCGAAAAAGTCATTCCTACGCCTTATGCCACGCCGGAGATGCTGAATGCGCTGGCATCTCTGTATATAAGGAAACAGAGCTTCGCCGAAGCGGAAGATTTGTGCCGGAAATCCATCGCGATGGACAGCTCGCAGCCCGGGGCATACCTGAACCTGGCGCGAGTGTATAACGCCCGGCACGCGAGCGACAAGGCGCTGGAGGCTCTGAACGCCGCGCTGCCGAAGGGCAAGGAGTTTCCCGCGTCGGAATATTACCAGGGACTGCAAGCCGATATCGCCATGGAACGTGGCGTCGCGTACAGGGATAAGAAAATGTACGCTCAGGCGATCGACGAATACACCCGTGCGCTCGATTTCGACCCGAGACGCGCCGTCATCCACCGTCGCCTGGCAGAACTCTATTCACAAAAGGGAGACCCGGCCAAGGCTGCTCTTCATACGAAAGAAGCGGAAAAGTCCGGGAAAGGCCAGTAGCGGCTCACCGGATCCTTTGAAGGACAACAGCGGATTCACCAACCCGCTGCCGGCTGATGACCGTATGCTCCGTGATATCGATTGAGAGGACTTTGGCGACGATGCCGCCGAACACGACATTCGGTATCTCTGTGTAGCCGGTCATCTTGTTATCCTTCCGCGACACGACTCCTTCCACCGTCTTCGTGCTGCCATCTTTCAGGACCACAGTGACGTCGTAGGAGTAGACATCCGTGGCCGCCGAGTCAGTCGAGATGTTTAGTGAGTAGGCTTCCGTCCCCGGCACGTACCACGAACAATCGTTCGCGAGGATTCCAGGAACCCCGCCGAGCGCGCCATTGACGCACAGCGGCCACGGGCCAAATGTACTGACGTAGGCTTTCGTCCCGGCGTGCCCCAGCGCCGCCGCGGCAATCAGGGTGATCATCGTTTGCTTGATATTTCGAAGTGTCATTGTCGTTCGCTTTTCCATTCGACCCACGCGGGTGGGGCGACCGCTCCCAATCGGTGACAGAAATAGCATTTACCCCGCCAAATGTGCTGCATGTTACCGCAGGAAAATACGACCGAAAATCTGAACTAACACGCAGAAGCAGGCTATCCCATCGTTCATCCCGATGACAGAAGCCGTGTTGGCTGCGGTACCCACTGTGGCGGCATTGGTAAACGAATACCGTTAATGAGAAATACTGTGCCAGATGAAACACGTATCTAGGAGGGTACGGGAGTTTCCTTCCTGGTGCCTGATACTGATTTCGTTCGAAAAACACTTTCCAGTGAACAGTGAGAACACGTGTTATTGACGGGTGTTTATTGATGGAAGAAAATCCGAATCAGTATCACTGGGGGCCAGGAAGAGCCTGGAAAGGAAGAAGCATCGTGAGGAAACAACTTCTTTTCAGTGTGTTGGCATTCTTATCTATGTCGGCCCAGCTATACGGACAAGCACCAGTTGGCAACATCACTGGCCTTGTGACCGACCAAAGCGGCGGCATCGTCCAGTCCGCCAGCGTTACCGTGACCGCGAAGCGAACCGGCGCCCATCGTGACGTGATTACGGACTCCGCAGGTGTTTTCAGCGTTCCTGCTCTCCTCGTTGGAGACTACGAAATTAAAGTGGAGGCGCAGGGTTTTCGCACTGTCGTGCGTGATGCGATCGTCGAAACGGGCGCAACTACTACGGCCAACATCGGTCTGCAGGTGGGCGATAAGAGAGACGTCCTGACCGTGGAGGCCGCGAGTGCTCAGCTTGAGTACGACAGCCACTCAATCGGAGGCGTGATCACGCGCCAGCAAATAGAAGATCTGCCCCTGAACGGGCGAAGCTTTCTGCAACTCGCTTTTTTGCAGCCGGGAGTTGCTGCCAGCGCGGAGCCGTTGGGCCAATACAATCGCCAGTTTCAGGTCTCCGTGCTGGGCGGCGACCCGGATACGACGCGCATTACGATCGACGGAGAAATCGTGAACGACCCGGTCGATGGGGGTACAGCACAGAATCTTTCGCAGGAAGTGGTTCAGGAGTTTCAGATCTCTTCCGCGAATTTCGATTTATCCACCGGCATCGCGGCCGGCGGCGCTATTAACGTGATCACGCGAGGCGGGACGAATGATGTTCATGGAAGTGGCTTCTTCTATTTCCGCGATCACAACCTGGCGGCCTATCCAGCCCTCGCCCGGGACCCGCTGAATCCAGATCCATTTTTCGCCCGGCGACAAACGGGCCTTACGTTGGGCGGGCCGGCGCGAAAGGACAAACTATTTTTCTTTACCAGTTATGAACATGCCAACCAGCAGGGGGTTTTCAGCGCGGAGCCAGTCGACCCCGCATTTAAATCCCTTGCTGCGGTTTACGGCGCTCCGTATCACGCCAATCAGTTCGATGTCCGCATCGACTATCACATCAATCAAAAACACAACGCGTTCGTGCGCTATTCTCACGATGGCAATGACAGCCTGGGTCAGCATGAAGATAACTCCCTGCCTTCGAACTGGACCGAAAACACCAACTATTCCGATTCCGGCACGCTCTCTCTGATCAGCGCATTCACAAGCCATCTGGTGAATGAATTCCGATTCGGAGAAACCTTCTGGAACAACCAGAACCATCCGCCGACCCAGAGTGAATGCCCCTCGTGTCTCGGTTTGGGAGGTCCGCAGGTGATGGTAATCGGCGCGGGCGTGCAGTTCGGCAACACAACCAATTCCCCCCAGAGCCGATTGATCCGCCGGTATATCACGTCGGACAATGCGACCTGGCAGCGCGGCTCGCACCGCGTTCGCTTCGGCGGAGAGTGGGAGTACGAATATGGCGTTGGCACGTTTGCGTATCTGGAGCCGGGCTATCTGGTTCTTTATTCGCCCTCGCAGGTGGCCCGTTACAATGCCGTCGTTCCGTCCAGCCAGCAGTTGCCCTTGCAGGCTTCTTACACCACGCTCGCGGATGTCCTTAGCCTGCCTCTTTACGAGCTGGTCACCGCCGTCGGCGAGACGGGTCAGCCGCCTCAATTTCAGCGCGGGAATGCGGATCACAATAACCGCACCCACCTTTATGTCCAGGACACATGGAAATTGTCGCAGCGCCTGACGGTGAACTTCGGCCTCGCGCATTCCTATGAGAGCAATCTGGTCAATTACGACCTCAGCAAGCCGGCCTTCCTGGCGCCTCTGTTTGGAGAGAATGGACTGGCGGCTCCATCGCACGAACCAAAGAATTTCTCGCCGGCCGTTGGCTTTGCGTGGTCCCCGGGAAAAGATGGCAAGACGGTGGTCCGCGGCGGATTCGGCATCTATTACGACACGATTGATATCACGGCGCGTCTGATCGAGCGAGGCTTTTTGGGCCCTATAGGGACAGGCCGTCCAATCGTTACCGGTTCGATCTTTCCCAATCCCATCGGTCCCGGAACGATTCAGTTCACCACGGCCCCGACGCGATTTTCCGGAGCGCTCGCGGAACAACTTCTTCCTTCCCTACGAGGTCTTCTCGCCCAGGAACTGAACCAGAATCCAGCTGCCACCGACCTCGCCGTCCGAAACGTGAACGTTTTTAAGACGACGAACGGAACGAACGGAGATCTGATCCCGCATGATTTTCGAGTGCCCTATTCGGAGCACTTCAACATTGGAGGACAACGCCAGATCTCGAATGAGTTTGTAATCAGCGCCGATTTTGTATATCGGCACTTCGTGCACACGCAGATGTTCGGCGTCGATCTGGAACGCTTTCAGAGCCTGAGCCCGGTTTTGCCTGTTTGCAGCGCTGCCAATGCCGTCAACCCGGCCGCGCAGTGCGCCAACGGACCGATCACGGCCTTACTGAGTCAGGGACGCGGGACGTACAAAGGAATGCTGCTCAAGGCCGACAGGAGATTCTCGAAGCGTTACCAGTTGCTCGTCTCCTATGCGCTGCAACGCAACGAGCAACTCGCCAGTGCGCCGTACGATGGCGGTGCGTCAAGCGAAGGAATTTACAATCTCAATAATTACCTTGCCTCCTACGGTGAGGTATCTCCACACCACATCCTGAATATTTCCGGCATGGTCAACCTGCCCTGGAAGCTTCAGGCGTCGTTTATTTCATCATTCCAAAGCCGCATCCCATTCCAACCCTTCATACCCGGAATCGACCTTACAGGAAGCGGCATCAACGGCTTTCCGCTCCCCGGTTCCGGTTACAACCGCTTCAATGTGGGGCTTGGCAAGGCCGATCTGGCGACGTTGGTCGGGCAATACAATCAGACTTACGCCGGCAAAACCGGACCGATCCCCGGACAGGTGTTTCCTGCTCTTACGCTGCCCGCGGACTATGATTTGGGCCGCGATTTCAATTCTCAGGATGTACGAATCACAAAATTCATTCCGATCCGCGGCGAAATGCAGCTGAAGGTTTTCTGCGAAGTATTCAACCTCATCAACTACGCCAACCTGAACTCATACAGCAACAATCTCGCGGCGCCGGGTTTCGGTCAGCCTGCGGAAAGGACGCGGCAGATATTTGGTACAGGCGGTCCGCGTGCCTTTCAGTTTGGAGCCAGACTAAGCTTTTAAGGTGGGACCCAGGGTGAATTTCGACTGCGGAATAGCGTTACGCGCTGCGAGGTGGACCGCGCACGAAGGCCCTGAAGATGATTCACAAGGGGGATCGGCGTAGACCCAATCGCACCTCGTAGATCTCGGGCCGCTGCTGTGGGGAGTTTGAACCCCGGCCGATGAGGTTACTGGGCAATGGCGGCAGAGGCCGATTTCACAAGGCGTTCCGCGTGCAACCAGTCGGCCAGGGCCGTGCCATCGGGCTTGCCGGCTATCTCCCACAACAGAAACGCGATGGCCCGGACTTTCCCGTCCAGCGGCGGTGTTGGAGAGGGAGCGTTCGCAGCAGCCCGAAGCCCGGCCATCTGCGCCACAAGGAGGTCGCGGGCAGCGTTATATGTGAGACGGGCCTTTTCGGCTTCGAATACCGCCGTCTCGGCATGCGCTCGGTCAGGTGCTGTCGCTGCCAGAGTGTCTTGCAGGGCATTCGTTGCTCGAACAAACTCCCCCCAGGTTGCTCGATATCGATTCGAAAGCTCGAGTGTTTTCACCATAAAAGCCATTGGTCAGGTGAGCGGGTCCGTGGTTAGAATCGCGCGCCTCAAAGTTTTTCAGGGTCCATGAGCAATCCGGTCTAAAGCAATTTCCGTTCGCTCATACTTAACCAATACGCAACCGTTCCCAAAAAGGTTCACGCGTATATATTCCCCAATTGTCGCCAGCTCGAACGCCGAGAGTTCACCCATCCGGGCGCTGAAATATCCGCGCGTGCCGCTCGCTGCGCATCGATCAGTTCACATGCTTTGAGACGAATCGCTTCGAAGCGACGAGGTCGAAGTTCCGGCAGTGTTGGCCTTTTACGCCGAAATCACGCGGCTGCCCGGCCACCGATCTCCGCGATTGCCCTTAAAAGCCAGGGCGGGGCACTTCATGAGTCGCAGAGCAGCAAATGAAAAGGGGGCATTCGGGGAGCAGTTGAACCAAGCGATTGGACGTCTCGCGGCCCCGGACCGGATTTCCAGCCCTGGCTCCCGGTCAGCCTTGCGTATCCAGCGTCCGATACTTCTCAAGCAAATGGCGGTGAGCCGCTCTCTGAGCTTTCACAATGCTCGTCCTGAGAAATCCGCTCTGGTCCGCTATAAACGCCCGGTCTCCTTCTGTCCTCTCGTGCATCGCCTCCTCATAACGGGGGATGTTAACGATTCCCTGCAGACGCGGCGTAAACTCCTCATCGAAGTAATGTTGTCCTAATTCACGCAAGCTCTGCTGAGTCGCCGGATTGAGGCGAGCGAAGTTCGGTAGCTCCTCGGCTATTTCAGCGATTGCCTGACGGAGAAATTCCAGGTGGGTCATAGCCTGTTGCTTATGTGGTGAGTCTATCAATTATGAGGCGGCGAGGAGCGGTGTCCTCGACGGCCACTCCGGAGGCGCGACGTGGCGGCGCCGACCATCGTGGCGACAGCGGTCCAATATCAGTAAATATCGGTAGCTTGAAAGCCGTATGATCAGGCTGACGTCATTCCACCCGGAAAGCCGTACCTCTCGCGCCTACCTGATCGTGCAGGACCAAACTCCCAGGTTGAAAAGCATCACCGTCGGATCCCCGCTGCCTTCTTGTTGGACGCAGAGCGTCAACGTCCGCTGCCGCGGGTCGCTTGATCACGCAGGCCGAAGGTAAACAGCGCATTGCCTGAAGCGATCGAGACGTACTGCGTCCCGTTCACTTCATACGTCATTGGCCCCGCGGAGATTTGCCCGCCTGTCATAGACCGCCACAGGACCGCACCGGTCCGCGCATCGAGAGCATAAAAATAGCCCTCGCGGCTGCCAGCAAAAACGAGGTCGGATGCGGTCGCCAGGACGCCGCTATCCGTGACGTCGACCATTTTGAACTGCCACTTCACGGCGCCTGTTTTGGGGTCGACGGCCTGAATCGCGCCATATCCCAACTCCGGTAAACGTCTGTTCACCGGGCTGGATCTGATTCCGGGCATGTTGTGGGTCGCGCCGCCGCCGTTGTACATGTTGCCTTCCACATATTCGTCCCGACGACTTGTATTGATGGAATAAGTATCCACCCAGCTCGGGATGTAAAACAGCTCCGTTCGTTGGCTATAGGCGGGGTTATACCAATTGGTGCCTCCCTGATTCTCGGGATAAATCACCGAACCCTCCGGCGTGGAATGACCGGTCCGCATGGGCCTCCCTTTGGCATCCAGGCCGGTGCTCCAGGTCACTTTGACGAAGGGCTTGCCCAGCAGAAATTCGCCAGTTACGCGATCGAGCACATAAAAATAGCCGTTGCGATTGGCGAATAGCATCAGCTTGCGGGGACCGCCCTGCCATGTGGCGTCCACCAACACGGGTACCTGGGTGGCATCGAAATCGAATTCGTCGTGAGGGGTGAACTGAAAATGCCACTTCAGCTTGCCGGTATCGGGGTCAAGCGCGATCACGGAACTGGTATAAAGGTTGTCCCCCTCGCGGCCGGTGCCGTTCCAATCGGGACTGGCATTGCCGACACCCCAGTAGAGGAGCTTCAGGACAGGATCGTAGGAACCGGTAGTCCAGATGGAGCCGCCACCGTGGACCCAGGATTGACCTGCCCAGGATTCATTGCCTGGTTCGCCCGGCCTGGGGATCGTGTTGAAGCGCCAGAGTTCCTTGCCGGTGTCAGCGGAATAGGCTGCGAGGAAGCCGCTGATGCCGTATTCGCCTCCTGCTGGCCCGGCAATTACTTTGTCGCCCACCACGAGAGGCGCGACGGTAACGGCATAACCCGCTTCCGGTCTGCCGAGAGGCGTTTTCCAGAGTTCGTGTCCGTCGCGGGCATCGAGCGCAAGAAGATTGCCGTCGAGCGTACCCATGAACAGCCTGTTGCCCAGGATTGCGAGTCCGCGATTGACGCGTCCACAGCAGGTGCGGGCGGTTGTTGCCGGATTGTAGACGTGGGTCCAGAATGAGCGCCCGGTGGCAGCGTCGACGGCGATAACGACGTTGGGCGGCTGCACGGTGTACAACACTCCATCGACTACGAGTGAGGTGGCTTCGTATTTGGTTCCAGCCTCGGCGGGAGCGCGCGATTGGAGCACCCACTTCAGTTCGAGTTCCTTCGCGTTGGCAGGAGTGATTCGAGTGAGCTTGCTGTAGCGCTGGCCGTTGAGATTTCCGGAGTAGGTGAGCCAGTTCTGAGGCTCCGTGTCGGCCTTAAGGATGCGATCAAAAGTCACCTGCGCGGAAACGGCCTGGACCAGGAGCAGCATTCCCGCGGACAATGCCAGAGAGCGGGCTCTCATTGGCTTGCTCCCCGGAGCCCGATCAGATAGCTGACTATATCAGCGATTTCCTGCGCGGTCAGTTTGTCCTTGTAGCTCGGCATGGGGGAGGTCTTCAGGAACTCATACTCTTTGAGGTTGTCGAGTTGTAGTCCGCGAAGCTTGCCCTTCGTATCGATCAACTGCAGGGAGTAGGTGTCGTAGTTGAGCAGTGTTCCCTGGATTACAGCGCCGTCTTTCGCCACGGCGCGGACCGGCCGGTTGGCGTCGCGAATTTCGAAATCGGGGTCTGTCAGGGATCGCTCGAGGTCGAGTGGACGCCGGGCGCCTCCAACAGCGGTGAGATCGGGGCCTGTGTAGCCGCCGGTTTCACTGACGCGATGGCAGGTCAGACACTGCCCTTTTCCTTCAAATATGGCTTTCCCGCGGGTTGCGTCGCCGATATTCGTGTTGGTGCTGACAGTGGGGGGCGTGGTTGCCACGGAGTGGAGGTACGCCAGGATGCCGACGGCCTCGTCGTCTGCGAAATTGCCTGGCGGCATGGCTGTGCCGGGGATTCCCTTGCGGAGGATGTTGATGAGATCGACATCCGTTTTGGCGCGGGTGAATTTGTTGGAGAAGAGGGTGACGTTGGTGATGGCGTCGCCGTTCTCGCCGTGACAGCGGGCGCATCTGGTCAAATAAATTTGAGCGCCGCGTTGGATGTCGGCGGGTGTCACGCCATGGCCTTCCTGAGCGTGCAGGGGAGAGGTTGCAATCAAGAGCCAAACGCCGCCCCTCATGAATTTCATGTCGAGCAGTTTATCATTTTTGGGTCGCGTCCACCGTGAGCTGATTCCAAAACGCCGTGCCAGTGGTGCTCCGCTGTGATCGGCGCCTGAGGAGACTCCAATGCGCTCCGAAATCTGGTGCGGAGACGCGCGACGTGGCCGGGAATGGCGCATTCATGCCGTCTCCGTCACCGACCCGCAGGCCGGCGTGACCCCGCTCTTCCGCGATTGAGGACTGAATTCTCCGTTGCTCTCTGCAGGCGCCTCATTGGTTAACTGGGCAGAATTTGGTTCCCGGCTGGTTAACAACCCCGACGTGACTACCTCGTCCTCGAAGCAGGCCATTGTTAATCAGCGGGTTGGCGATTCGAATCACGCTTATCGAGCAATTTTTTGATCCAAGTTTCTCTCCCGGCCTGTTGACTCCCAAAGGCCTCCAAACGCGCGAAATGGCGCATTTCGGCGTCTCCGTTTAGGGGGAATCGCATGCAGTCTCTAATACTGGCGCTGACCTCCTGAAATCCACGCCTTTTTCCGTTGCTCTCTGAAGGCCCCCCACTGGTTAACTGGTCCAGGGTTGGCGGTTGACGCTCGTCGCGTCGCCAGTTTCTTCTCTGCTGATGCCGTCATCCATCGCGGTATCAGGTTCATCGTTACACATCAATCTGCGTTTCACTTTCTGTGGGAAGTTGACGGGTAAACTCTCAACTGCCTCCGGAGACGGATGAAGGTATCGCTGAGAAAGCGTGACCTGCGAGTGTCCCTAAGCTTCGTAATCGTGAAGCCGCCAGCTTCGCCCAAGCGTCTCAAACGTATGCCGTAGTGAATGTAGCAGGAACTACGAAGACACTTACCTGGCCCACCGTAATATACTCGATGCAACGCCATTATTGGCCTTGTCACGGACGTTTTAAGCATCCAGTTATGCCGATTGACAGAAAACACAAAACGTTTGACGTTATTGTTGCTGAAGAGCTCAAAATTCTGCGTCCGCCTTTCGTCGATGGAACCCCTGACGAACGGCCGCTCAGCGCCTTGTGTATTTCCGGTGGTGGCATTCGCAGCGCGACCTTCGCGTTGGGGGCAATACAGGGGCTGGCGGCGCAGGGCGTTCTTCCCGAGTTCGATTACCTGTCAACCGTATCCGGCGGGGGGTATATCGGCGCATGGCTGACAAGCTGGAAGCAGCGGGCGGGCGGACTGAAGAATATCGCACCGAATCTATGCGCCGGAGGTCCTCCGCCAAATTCCGGCGCCACGGATCCCATCGATCATCTACGTGAATACAACAACTATCTCTCGCCCCAGTTAAGCGTTTTTTCAGCAGATACATGGACGCTCGGGGCGACCGTCATCCGGAACATCGCGCTGAACTGGCTGGTGCTGATTCCGCTGCTGATGTTCGCTTTGATGATGCCGCGGTTGATCCTGTCTCTCGCCTGCCTCGGAGATACGATCGGAAATTTCTACGGCGTCACAGCGCCGGCCACTCTCGCACTCGTGGTCGAGGCGATTCCCATCGTCGGCGGCCTTTTTTTCGCCATC
>DASYCD010000225.1:0-45484 GCA_036500405.1 Bryobacteraceae bacterium | reverse complement strand
TTCGCGGAAGGCGGCGGCACCGTGGATGCGCTGAATGCGCAGACGGGCGAACTGCTGTGGAAAGAAAAACCGGTAGAGCATTTCGCGGCGATCGCGACGGGCGGCCCGCGGTTCTATAAGGGCGTGGTGTATCAGGGATATTCGTCATTCGAAGAAGCGCTGGGCGGCGATCCGAAATTTGCGTGCTGCACGTTCCGCGGCAGCGTGGTGGCGCTGGACGCGAATACGGGGAAAAAGGTCTGGCAGACGTTCACGATTCCGGACGCGCCGAAGGAGGTCGGGAAGTCGGCGGCCGGAACGGCGCAGTCGGGGCCTTCGGGCGCCGGCGTGTGGTCAACGCCGACGATCGATGAGAAGGCGGGCGTGCTGTATGTGGGGACGGGCGATAACTATTCCGATCCGCCGACCGCGACCAGCGACGCTATTCTCGCGATGGATCTGAAGACGGGCGAAGTGAAGTGGTCGAAGCAGCTGACAGCGGGCGATACGTATAACAACGGCTGCAGTTCGCCGGTGAAGGCGAATTGTCCGAAGAAGGGGGGGCCGGATTTCGATTTTGGGCAGCCGCCGATTCTGGTGTCGCTGGGCGGCGGGAAACGGGCGCTGGTGATTGCGCAGAAATCCGGAATCGCGTACGCGCTCGATCCGGACCAGAAGGGCGAAGTGCTGTGGAAGACGCAGGCGGGGCCGGGGACGGCGCTCGGCGGGAGCCAGTGGGGATCGGCGTCCGACGGGAAGAATCTGTACGTCGCGATTTCGAATCCGGGGATCGATGGCGAGGCGGACCCGAAGTCGCCAGCGGGATACAGAATGGTGCTCGATCCGCGCAGGGGCGGCGGCCTGCATGCGATCGATCTGAAGACAGGAAAAATGGTATGGGATACGACGCCTGCGCCGTGCGTTTCAGAGAAGAAAGACTGCTCGCCGGCGCAATCGGCGGCGGTGACAGCAATTCCTGGGGCGGTGTTTTCAGGCGCGGTGGATGGGCATCTGCGGGCGTATTCCACGGAGAACGGCAAGGTGCTGTGGGACGTGAACACCGCACAGGAATTCGATGCCGTGAACGGGGGAAAAGCGCACGGCGGCGCGATGGATGTGGGCGGCCCCGCGGTGGTGGGCGGGATGGTGTTTGTGAATTCCGGCTACAACCAGTGGGGCGGCGCCCCGGGGAATGCCTTTCTTGTGTACTCGGTCAGCGACCCAGGTACCAAAAGCGCACGATGAAGAGCGCTGTCAGTGCGTAGACCGTCCAGCTCACTTGTCTGAAGCGGCCGCTCAGAATTTTCAGGAGCGTCCAGGCGACGAAGCCGAATGCGAGTCCGTTGGCGATGCTGAAGGTCAGTGGAATGGCGAGCATCGTCAGAAAGGCCGGGATCGCGACGCCAGGGTCGTTCCACTCGATCTCGGCGGCAGTGGTCATCATCATGCTTCCGACGATGATCAGGGCGGGGGCAGTCGCGGATGGGGGAATTGCTCCTGCGAGCGGGGCGACGAACAGCGCGACAAGGAACAGCAGGCCGGTGACGATCGCGGTGACGCCCGATCGTCCGCCGGCCGCCACGCCCGCCGAGCTTTCGATGTAGCTGACTACCGTTGATGTCCCCGCAAGCGCGCCGGTCATGGTGGCGATGGCGTCGCTGTAGAGAATGCGGGTCACGCGCGGGATGCGATGCGTGGCGTCGAACAGGCCGGCTTTCCTGCCCACCGCGACCAGCGTGCCGACGTTGTCGAACAAATCGACAAATAGAAAAACGAAAATGATTTCGAGCAGGCCCTGTGCGAGCGCTCCGGAGACGTCGAGCTGGAATGCGGTTGAGGTGATGCTGGCGACGCTGTATGTTTCCGGATGCCAGTGGATTGTGCCGGTGATGGCAGCCAGTATCCACGTGGCGATGATGCCGATGAGGATCGCCGCATTGACGCGCGCGCAGAGCAGCGCGCCGGTCAGGATGAGTCCGAACAGCGCGAGCAGCGTCGTGGGGGCATTCAGATTGCCGAGATTGACAAGGGTGGCGCTGTCCGCGACAACGATCCCGGCATTGCGCAGGCCGATAAACGCGATGAAGATTCCCACGCCCGCGGCAACCGCGGAATAGAGTTCAGCCGGAATAGCCTTGACGATCATCTGGCGGATTCCGGCGGCGGTCAGCAAAAAGAATACGAGCCCGGAGATCAGAACAGCGCCGAGCGCGACATGCCAGTCGACGCCGAGCTTCCTGACCACGACGTAGGCGAAGTAAGCGTTCAGGCCCATGCCCGGCGCGAGAGCGATAGGGTACCGGGCGAAGCTGCCCATCAGGAGCGATCCGATGGCGGCGGCAAGGCATGTCGCCGCGGTCACCCCCGCGAGCGGCATTCCGGCGTCGTGCAGGATGGACGGGTTGACGAAAATGATGTACGCCATCGTCATGAACGTCGTCACGCCCGCGAGGAATTCGGTGCGCCACGAGGTGCCCAGGGCGGCAAATTCGAAGTAGCGTTCCGCTTGCGCGATCCATTTGTTCATGAAAGCCTTTGTAAATTATGACAATTGGTCGAGTGCTTCGACATATAATCGAGCTGGCGTTGCGTATGAAGACTTGAGTAGTCTTGTTGCGCGAAGGCCGGGGTTGAGCTCAAGGTGGACCACATCGTGCCTGTCGCGTGCGGCGGTTCGGACGACATGGACAACCTGCAGACGCTCTGCGTGCCCTGCAAGGACAGGGCCTTACAATCACATTAGTGCGCCGAATTCTGCGGATCGTCAACATTCTGATCGCGATAGTGTGTGTTGTGGCGGCTGCGGGGTTCTACTGGATTTTCTACCGCGCGCTGCCGGCCGGCTCGGGTTCCGTATCCGCGCCGGTGTCGCAGCAGACGCAGGTCCGGCGCGACGGTCTCGGCATCCCCCACATCAAAGCCCGCACGCTCGATGACGCGCTCACGGTGCAGGGCTATGTCACGGCCGAAGACCGCATGTTCCAGATGGATGCGATGCGGCGCCTGGCGGCGGGTGAGTTGTCGGAAGTCTTCGGGCCTGTCGGGCTCGACTCCGACCGCGAAGCGCGACGGCTGCGCACGCGGCGAATCGCTGAACAGATTTACGCCACCATGCCGGCGGCCGATAAAGCCGCTATGGCGGCGTACGCGCGCGGCGTGAACGCCTATATCGAAAGCCATCACGGCCGCTACGGATTTGCGTTTACGGCAGTCGGCTACGATCCGCGTCCGTGGAGCGTGGTGGATTCCATTCTTTGCGGCCTCAACATGTATCGCTCCCTCACCCACTCGTGGAAGGGAAAGATTGAGAAGGCAAAGATGCTGGCGGGCGGCGAGCCGGACAAGGTGGATTTTCTGTTCGCCGGCCCGACGGCGACGGCGAGCCCGGGTTCGAATGCGTGGGCGGTTTCGGGCGCGCATTCGGCGGATGGGAAGCCGCTGCTCTCGAATGACATGCACCTCGAATTCAGCGTGCCTGGCGTGTGGCACGCGGTGCAGATTGAAGCGCCGGGAATGAATGTGGAAGGCGTCGCGCTGCCGGGACTACCGGGCGTGATTTCGGGACATAATGACCGGATCGCGTGGGGCGAAACGAATTTGGGGTTCGACGTGGAGGATCTCTATCTGGAAAAAATGGACCTCCGCAGCGGGCGCTACTTATATGACGGCAAGCCGGAGCAGGCGCGGCTGGAACGTGAGCTGCTGCTGGTGAAGGGACAGGCGCCCGAAGAGTTGAATCTTTGGGTGACCCGGCATGGGCCTGTGTTCCAGCAATCGAGCACGGTGGCGATGACGATCCGGTGGGTGGCCGCGGAGCCGGGACTCTTTCAATTCGTATTTTTGGATGTAGACCGCGCTCGCAACTGGGACGAATTCCGTAAAGCGGTTTCGCGCTATGCGGGGCCCAGCCAGAACTTTGTTTATGCGGACGTGGACGGGCACATCGGTTATCAGGCGGCGGGCGCCCTGCCGATTCGCCATTTCAAGGCCGGGGCGCCGGTGGATGGATCGAATCCGCAGAACGAGTGGGCGGGATACATTCCGTTCGAGGAGTTGCCGCGGCAGTTCGATCCGCCAGACGGAATTATCGCTTCGGCGAATTCGAATCCGTTTCCGGCAAACTATCCATACCAGGTGAACGGGAATTTTGCATCGCCGGACCGGGTGGATCAGATTCGCAATTTGCTGCGCGCGGGCGGAGCGAAGCTGACGCCGCAGGATTCGCTGCGCATCGAGAAAGACGTGTATAGCGCGCTGCACATGCTGATCGCACAGCAACTGGTGGCGGCGTATGACAAGCGCGGCGCGATGTCGGGTTCGTTGAATGACGCGATCGACTTACTGCGGCACTGGGACGGGCAGATGGATAAGGACCAGGCGGCGCCGCTGATTGCGGAGCTGGTGTACGAGCATTTGCGGAAATCGGTGGGCGAACGGGCTTCGGGCGGGAATGGGGCGGTGTATACGTCCGAGATTGCGCCGGCGGTGATTGAGACGCTGCTGCGGACACGGCCGAAAGACTGGTTTGGCGATTACAATGCGCTGCTGCTGCAGTCATTCGCGGATGCGATGGATGAAGGGCAGCGTATCCAGGGACCGAATCCGAAGAACTGGAAGTGGGGGCGGGCGATGTTTATCGAGGTGCGGAACCCGGTGGGTGGGTCGCTGCCGGTGATTGGGTCCTGGTTCAACATCGGACCGTACCCAATGAGCGGCGCGGGCACCACCGTGAAGCAGACGACGCTGCGGCTGGGGCCGAGCGAGCGGATGAATTACTCGCTCGGCAACTGGGATCATTCGCTGTGGAATCTGTTCATGGGCGAATCGGGGCATCGGGCGAGCTGGCATTACCGCGACCAGTTCGAAGCCTGGTATTACGGCAACAGCTTCCCGATGCCGTTCCACAACGTGGAAACGGGCAGCAAGATTCTATTTGTGCCCGCGGGGAAATAAACGCCGCGCGCGCCGATCAGAATAATCTATAGCGAACCAGATGTGTTGTTGAGCGCCTGGTAGATCATCATGACGCCCACGCCGAGGCCGTAGACCACAGTTACAGCTACCAGGATTTTCATGAGGCGATCGATCTGTGTAATCGATTTGGCCATGGCTTCCTGACGCGCGGAGTGTTGCACGGAACCTTCGCCGAGGTGAACAAGATCATCCTCTTCGCGGGTTATAAATTTGCGATAGCCGACAACGGCGAGAGACGCCAGAATCAGCAGAACCAGGAGCATGAGCGGAATCGACATAGATGGGAGTAACCTCCGGGGAGAGATTATATGTCAACCGTTGCCCGATGTGAATGGGGGGGCCGGACTATCTTTTTTAGCGGACCAGACTGTTCAGGGTCTCGCTGAGATCAGGGTGTGTGAAGCGGAAGCCGGCGTTTTGCAGGTTCCCGGGGATCACGCGGGCGCTATCGAGCATGTGCCCCGCGAATTCGCCGAATGCAAGTTTGAGCGCGGCGCGGGGTATGGGGAACAGCGCGGGGCGGCCGAGCGCGGAGGCTAGACGCTGGGTGAACTCGGAATTGCGCACGGGCTCCGGCGCGACCGCATTCCAGACGCCGGAGATTTCGTTGTTCACTGCGTAAGCAAACACTTCGGCTACGTCATCCACGTGAATCCACGGCATCCACTGCTTGCCGGAGCCGAGTTTGCCGCCGAGGAATGCTTTAAATGCGGGAACCATTTTCGCGAGTGCCCCGCCCTCTTTGCCAAGAACAAAACCAATGCGAATTTTCACGACGCGCATGCCGAGGCGCCGGGCGCGGTCGGCCTCGGCTTCCCAGGCGCGGCAGGTGTCGGCGAGAAAGCCTGTGCCGGGAACGGAAGCTTCGGTGAGAACTTCATCGCCGCGATCGCCGTAGATGCCGATGGCGGAGGCGCTGATGAAGACTTTCGGCTTGTGGCGGACCTTTTCGATGCCGTCAATAATGTTGCGGGCGCCGATGACGCGGGTGTCGTGAATGAGGCGCTTCACTTCGGGGTTCCAGCGCTGGGCGACGTTTTCACCGGCGAGGTGGATGACGCAGTCCATACCGTTCAGACTCTCGAGGGGCGGTTCACCATCGAGAGGAGCCCAGGTGTGGGTGGCGACGGCGGTGCGCGCATGGCGCCCGGGGTGGCGGGTGAGGACGCCGACGTAATGGGTGTCCTTAAGCAGACGATCGACGACGTGGCGTCCGATAAAGCCGGAACCGCCGGAGACGAGACATTTCATAGTTGAGACCGGGCGCGGCTCGGAACGCCGCTCTCCATATTATGCGGGGCGGTTGTTTTTCGCTTGACTGTCACATTGGTTGTGTGACACATTATCCGTGTGACTCTTGCGCGATTCTCACTGAAGCCGGGCCAGCCGATTCTGGATCAGCTTTTGTTCGCGGCCCGGAAGGCTATTCTCAGCGGCGAATTCTCGCCGGGGCAGACGTTTCCTTCGATTCGAGCGCTTGCCGCGGATTTGAAAATTCATCCGAACACCGCGCATAAAGCGATTCAGCAGTTGATTCAGGAAGGATTTCTGGTGGCGCGTCCGGGGTTGGGGACGGTGGTCGGCGAGCCTCCGGGAGGGCGATCGGCGGATCGGCGAAAGCTGCTGCGGGAGGAGTCGGAGCGTCTGGTGGTGGAGGCGATGAGGGTGGGGCTGGATCTTCGGGAAGTCATCGAATCAATTGAAGAGCATTGGCTGCGGCTGCAGAAGCCGGTGGAGGTGCGGAAATGATTCGCGCGGAAAATCTGGTGAAACGGTTTCGCGGCCACGATGCGCTGCGCGGGCTCAACGTGAATGTTCCGGAGGGGAGCGCCTATGCGCTGATCGGATCGAATGGCGCGGGGAAGACGACGGCGATCCGAATCATGATGAACCTGATCGAGGCGAGCGATGGCAGTGCGACCGTGATGGGCGTGGATTCGCGAACGCTCTCACCGCGTGAGTTGAGCCGGATCGGATTCGTTGCGGAGAGCCAGCAGATGCCGAAAGCGCTCACGGTGCGGCAGTATCTGGATTATCTGCGGCCGTTTTATGGGAAGGCATGGGACCGCGGTCTGGAGACTTCGCTGGTGAGGCAGATGCGGCTGCCGGAGGATCGGCGTATCGGAGAGCTGTCTCATGGGATGCGGATGAAGTGCGGACTGGTGTGCGCGCTGGCGTTCCGGCCGCGATTGCTGGTGCTCGATGAA
Source organism: Bryobacteraceae bacterium (assembly GCA_036500405.1). Taxonomy (GTDB): domain Bacteria; phylum Acidobacteriota; class Terriglobia; order Bryobacterales; family Bryobacteraceae; genus BOG-234. Next base: position 38,324 of record DASYCD010000225.1, on the reverse strand, counting down.
CCTCTGAGCGGGCTCGATCCATTGATTCGCGATGAATTCGTGCAGGGGATTGCTGAGCAGGCGGGGGAAACGACGATTCTGATTTCGTCGCATGAGATGAACGAAATTGAAGGGCTGCTCAGCCACGTCGGGTTTATCGAAGATGGGCGGATGTTGTTTGAAGAACCGATGTCCGGGCTGGCGAGCCGGTTTCGTCAGGTGTGCGTGACGCTGGCGCGCGAGGCGGTGCGGCCGGTTGGCGTGCCACCGGATTGGGTGGATTTGCGAACGATGGGGAACGTTCTGACGTTTGTGGATACACGCTTCGCGGAAAGCGGGCTGGGGGAGCGAATTCGGGCGGTGCTCGATGAAGTCCGCGAGATCGATACGGAGCCGATGTCGCTGCGGTCGATATTTACAGCGATGGCGCGTCATGCGGCGGCGGTTGGAGGGGAATTGTGATCTGGCACATATTTCGCAAAGACCTTCGGATTTCGTGGAAGGCGGCGCTCGGGGCCGCGGTTCTGCAGTGGATGGCGATCGCGCTCATCGTCAGGCTCGGGATGTTCCCGGCGAACCACTCACTGGAGCAATTGCACTCACTGGTGAGAGTGACGGCCGGACTGGCTACGTTTCTGGCCGCCATCATGGCGGTCCACAATGATGTGCTGACGCTGCCGACAGGCGATTGGCTGATGCGGCCGATTCGACGCCGCGATGTGTTGCTGGCGAAAATCCTTTTCTTCATTGTCGCGGTGCAGTTACCGATTCTGATCGGATGCGTGGGCGAAGGAATGGGGTTTGGGTTCGGATTTGGCGATTCTTTCGGAGCGGCGCTGTGGCAATCAGCGATGATGACGCTCGGCGTGGGCATACCCGCGGTTGCTTTAGGCGCTATGACGGCGAATCTGGTGGAAGCGATTATTTTTGTCATCAGCGTGGTCGCGATTGCCGTGGGGCAAAGCTGGCTGGCGGCGACGCTGGAGTACGGCCACGGTGCAGCGTTGTTCAGCCTGGATTGGATTGAGGGAGCCGGGGTGACTGGCGGAATGTTTGTGGGGGCAACAATTGCTCTCTGGGTTCTTTACCGGTGGAGGAAAGTCTCGCAGGCACGATTTGCTTCGGCCGCGATTTTTATCGTGGGCACGGCTTTCGGGCTGCTTCCGTGGAAAGCCGCTTTCGCGATGCAGGGGTGGATCACGCCGTCGGCTGGCGCTGCACGGAATATTCGGCTGGAGTTCGACGCCAGCGTTCATTACCCGCGAGTTACTGGCTTCGGCGACACCGCGTATCTGCCTGTGCGCGTTGCGGGACTCGAGGCCGGAACGGCGCTCCGGGCGGATCTGATCGAGGTCGCGCTTACCGGGGCGGAGGGTTCGGTGGAGCAGCCGGAAATACGGCCATCGCAGTTTTCCGTGGCAGGCAGGAGCGCTCTGAGTATTGTTTCGGGCGTTTCCAATCCAGTCACCGTGAACGCGGATTACTGGCTCACGTTGGTGAAAAAGACCGGCGGACAGTGGATAGAGACCGGCGATCATGACACTGCCGTTCCGGGACTGGGCCGATGTCGCATCGGTGTACTGCCAAACAACTGGGGTGAGACAGTTGGCTGCCTGAACGCGGGATCCGCGAATGGAGTTTGTCACTCGTTGTCGGATGATCGATTCTCATCCGTGTTCTGCACCAACTACGGCCCATCCTGGCTTTGGTTTCCGGATTGGGATGAATTGAGCCGGATGCCGTCTGGCTCTGTTTTCATTCGCGGCGTTCCACAGCGGCTTTATATCACCACGTACAAAGTTGTGGAACATTTCGTGAGGCATGTGGAAATTCCGAATGTACGACTGGATGACTGGAGGCAACAATGATGAAAACGATCCTTTGGATTTCTTTGATTGGCGCGGCTCTCGCGCTTCCGCTCGGCGCGCAGCCTGCGGCCGGCATGACGCTCACCGCGATGCTGAAGCAGCCCTATGACCTGATCAAAAGCAATCTTATGCGGGCCGCTGAGGCGATGCCGGAGGAGAATTATTTATTCAGGCCCGTGCCGGCGGAGATGTCGTATGGACAGTGGGTGGCGCATATCGCCGATTCGATGACCCGGTATTGCGGCGCCGCGATGAGTAAAGCCGAGACGGGAGAGGCCGCTTCGAAAACGAGTAAGGCGGATCTGGTGGCGGCGCTGAAGGCTTCGTTCGGGAGATGCGATACGGCGTTCGGCGAACTGACGGATGCGAACGCGCTGGAAATGGTTGGGCCGGCGGGCACGCCGGAGAAAGTGGCGCGCGCTGGAATGCTGGCTTACGTTAATACCCACAACAATGAGGGCTATGGCAGTATGGCGGTTTATCTGCGCCTGAAGGGTATCGTGCCGCCGTCGAGTCAGCGTGCGAATCAGAAATAGCGGCAGAATTGTGCCATACTGCGGGCTATGTTGATACGCAGTCTGGCGCTCGCTCTGGTTGTGTGTCTGGCAATAGCCGCGCAGGACTGGCAGACGGCGGCCGGGGGCCGGATGCGGTTCGATGTCGCTGGCATAAAACCGAGTACGGCATTCAAACCTCCGAATTTCCCGCTGGATCCGGGAGATGCAAAAACGGCTGGCGGGCGGATGTCGGTTGTTTTTCCGCTGATCACGTACGTTGCGTTCGCGTATAAGCTGATGCCGGACGAGATCAGCAAGCCCTTGCCGAAATCGTTCCCGACGAACGCATCATTTGAGATCGAGGCCCGAGCGCCGGGTAACCCCACGAAAGACCAGATGCGTCTGATGATGCAATCTCTGCTCGCTGAGCGCTTCAAGCTCAAGGTGCATTTCGAAACTCAGCAAGGCTCGGTGTTGGCTCTTACTCTCGTGAGGCCAGGTCATACCGGATCGAAACTTCATCCGCATGCGGAGGGCCCTCAATGCCCTGAGGCATTTGAAATGGCGCCGCCTGGTTCGTTCCCAAATCCAAAAGACGTGTTTCCGCCTGTATGCGGCACTACTCCAATGTGGGGAACAAAGGATCGCACCCTGATTGGAGGCCGCGACGTGACCATGGAGGTAATCGCCGGAGCCATTCATAACTACGGATCACTCGCCACGGAAATCGACAGGTCAGTCGTCGATCAAACAGGGTTGAAGGGACGTTATGATTTCACGCTGGAGCTTCCACCCGGCGCAATTCACCTTGTGACGGTCGTCGCGTCAATATCGAATGGGGCTTTACCTGACGTGCCCGAAACTCCATTCACAAACGCTCTGCGCGACCAACTCGGGCTGAAATTGGTTTCGACGAAAGGGCCGATCCGGAAGCTGGTCATCGATCACGTCGAGCCGCTTTCAGGGAACTGATCTCGGCGATGTAAGCGTCAACATCGGTCTTGCGCTTCATGCCTTCGAGCGACATGTAGCGGAGTTGGCCGAAGATGGGGCGTTCAGCCCAGGGGCGGTCGTGGAGGCCGAAGCACCAGAGGACGTTGGTGTAAGTGTTGGGATCGCGGCCATCGAGAGCGTAGACATCGTGGAGGTGGATCATCGTGCGGAACGCTTCTTCGTATGTGGGCGACCACTCGATGATCTTCTTGCCCCAGTACATCCGGTAGTAGCCGTGGATCGTGCCGCGGAGCAGGAGTTCGCGCTGCGCGGCGTTCCAGAGGGCGTCGTGCGTTTTGGCGTGTTCGAATTGTTGGGGCGTGTAGAGGTACGGACGTGGGTCGGCGGCGTGCTTCGCCATGGTGGCTTTGCACCAGTCGGGAAGGAGGTCGAGCGATTCGATCTGATCGCCGGCGAAGCGCGCGAAGTTGAAGGCGAGCTCGCGGCGGACGATCAGTTGTTCGAGAAACTCGTCCGGGATCAGGCGATGTTCGCCGGCGTGTTCGCGGACCGCGAGTGCGATTTCGAGCGTGGAGATGTGACCGAAGTGCAGGTACGGGCTCAGAGTGCTGGTGGCGTGTTTGGAGGGCTGTCCGCTTTCGCGCGCGTAGAGGCGGAGGCGGTCTTCGAGAAAGCGATCGAGACGGCGGGTTGCTTCCTTCGAGCCGCCTTTGTATTCGATGGAGGGCGGAATGGTGTGATCGATTTCGCAGGCGGCGACGAGGGATGGAATTGCGTCGGGCTTGATTGTGCGCGCCAGCGAAGAAAGGCCATCCGGCAGCAGTTGGGGACGCCATTTCTGGCGGAGCGCGGGAAGTTCCACTGGCTGAAGCCAGGAGCGGAGCACGCGTTGGATCCGCGGGCGAATGGTGTAGGCGCCGTAGTTGCGTTTTTCGTGGAGGTTCATCGGGACGATGCAACTGGAATCGACGGCGATGTACTGAACGGTGAGATGGGCGGCGACGCCGGGATGGTAGCGCGTTGCAATGAAAGCCGGGTAATCGTCGGTCACGACGACGTGGGCGCGGGTGGCGAGGCGATAGAGGACGTCGTTCGGGTCAGAGTGACGGGCGCGGAGATAGAAGAAGTAGCCGATGCCGAGCGCGTGCAGGGTGGCTTCGTTGTCGGGGGTGCCTTCGAGGACGAAGGTGTGGAGGCGGTCGTTCGCGGCGGGGTAGTCGCAGGTGAGCGCTTCGTAGACCAGCAGCGGCAGTCCCTGGGCGTTGGCGATTTCGGCGGCGTGCGCGAGAGCGTGGTTCTGGTCCACGCGCCGGTTCATCAGCGACCAATAGAGGACATAGCCGGCGTGGGCGCGCGGCGGGCGATCGTTCAGGATGCGGATGCGTTCGGGAGAAACAGCCACATTAGTCGGCACATTAATCTTCAACCGGCGCGGTGCTGGAGAGCTCGGCCTTGCGAACGATGTAGTTCTTTTCGAGCTGGCGGCAGAGCTCTGCGCCGAGTTTTTCGGGAAGCTCGTCGGGTTCGTGTTGGACGGTTACCTTGATGAAGACGTTGGTTCGCATCGCTACACCTCTATACTAAGCGGCGCCCCATTTCGTGGTTGCTTTCAGCCCGTGATATGAATGAAGGGTGGCCTGTGCTGTCTGCAAAACCGCGAAAGCGAAGCGATTCTGTCCGGGGTTGAATACCGATATCTGCACGGCGTGTTGTGGGACGGGGCGCGAAGAGACGATCGATTGCGCGATCTCCTGCCAGTACCTGGCGGACGCGCATAAGCATGAGAAGAAGCCGGTTCGGGACCCGAAGCTGACGCCGGGCGCGGATATTGAGCTGAGCGACGACTTCCTGCGGGGGCATGAGTTTGTGATTGTGCTGCTGGGGTCGGCGATGTCCGAGGGGATTCGGCGGTTTCCGAATGCGATGGATGCGGATGCAGTGGATGCGCTCGATCATCTTTCGAAAACATGGCGGGCGATGGATTCGGGGCTGGTGTATGAATCGGCGCCGGTGAATCCGATTGCGATTGCGATGTTCGATGCGGTGACGAAGCGCGTGGAAGAACTGCGGGAGCGGATTCGCGAGGCGGACGCTACGCAGACGCTGCCGGATAAGGCTATTCTCGGAGTCATTGTCTTTCTGCAGCGCGTCGCGTTTGGGCTCAACAATGGGCGGAGCCGCTGTAAGGCTTTTCTGGTTTTTCTGTCGCAGTTTTATATCGACATGAAAAAGGAAGAGGCTGAGGCGGCGGCGGAAGAGCCGAAAGTCATTCTTTAGGCCACAGATGCACACAGATGAGCACGGATAAGACAGTTGGGATTGTCGTGTTCGGTCATGGTTCGAGTGTGGCTTCCGCGAACGCGGCGGTCGCGGCGGTGGCTGATCGGGCCGCTTTGGCTGGTGGATGGCCGCTTTATGAGACCGCGTTTTTGGAGTGTGCTCCCCGGTTAGATGACGCAGTTGGGAAGCTTGTGGCGCGCGGCGCCCTTGAAGTTTTGGTGCTTCCTTACTTCCTGACGCTGGGGATTCATTTGCAGCGCGATCTGCCTGTTCTGGTGGATGGTCTGGCGGCGAAATATCATGTTCCGATTCGCGTGTCTCCGCCTCTCGATGGGCATGCGGGGCTGGAGAAGATTTTGGTGGATCGGGCGGAAGAGGCTTTATCGTGAAAGCGAGATTAACGGGCTGGCGCGAGATCGGGCTGGGTACGCGGCATTTCGATTTTGAGGCGGTGGACTGGGATGGCGCGTTCACGCCGGGGCAGTTTCTTTCGCTCACCGCCGGCGAGATTACGCGCGCTTATTCGATTGCGACGCCGCCCGAAGGAAAAAAATTCGGGCTCTGCGCGAACCTGGTCGACGACGGACACTTCACGCCGTGGATGTTCGCCCAGGCTATCGGGGATGAGATCGAGTTCAAGGGGCCATATGGGGTGTTCACGCCGCGGCCGCTCGAATCGGAATCGATTCTGGTGGCGACGGGGACCGGCGTGGCGCCGTTCCGCTCGTTTTTGGGCGGCGGCGCGCTGACCGGGCGCTGCACAATGATTTTCGGCACGCGGTATGAAGCAGGCCTGCTCTATGACGCGGAGTGGAGGGAACTCGAGGCCTCACGGCCCGGTTTTGTGTACCGGCCGACGCTGACGCGGCCCGGTCCTGAGTGGAAAGGACTGACCGGACGTGTGCAGGCGCACGTTTTCGAGGCGCTGGGGCAGCGGCGGGATATCGATATTTATATCTGCGGGTTAAAGGAGATGGTCGACAACCTGCGCTCGGAGTTGAAGGCGCTGGGGGTGGACCGCAAGCGGTTGATTTACGAAAAGTACGACTGAGCGGGTTAACATGGTAAGACGATGGCAAATATCGGTGAAGTAATCGGCGCGGCATCGGCTGTCGTCAAGGGAATGGGCGTCACGCTCAAGGAGATGATGTCTCCGACCGTGACCGAGAATTATCCCGACGAGCCAGCCAAGCTTCAGGAACGGTTTCGCGGCAAGCACGTGCTGCAGCGCGACGAAAACGGTCTGGAGAAGTGCGTGGCGTGCTTCCTGTGCGCCGCGGCGTGTCCTTCGAACTGCATCTATATCGAAGCGGCGGAGAACACCGAACAGGTGCGCATCAGCGGCGGCGAGCGGTACGCGAAGGTCTACAACATCGATTACAACCGCTGCATCTTCTGCGGCTACTGCGTGGAAGCGTGCCCCACGGATGCGATCACGCATGGCCATGATTTCGAACTGGCCAGCTACAACACGTCCACGCTGGTCTACCGCAAGGAAGACATGCTGGCGAAGATGCCGGAAAACGCGCAGCCTCCGGTCATTTCGGAATGGGCTGAAGCGTCCGGCCACTAACCGGCATCTGATGGAATGCCGGCTTTGAGCCGCGCAGCCTATGTTCGGGGTCATTCGGGAACAAATCGACACGATCTTTCGCGAGGACCCGGCGGCGAAGAGTGTCCTCGAGATTGTTCTTTGCTATCCGGGATTCCATGCGATTTTGATGCACCGGTTCGCCCATAAGCTCTATAAAGCGGGCGTTCCGATTCTGCCTCGTTTCCTCTCGCAAGTCTCTCGTTTCTTCACCGGGATTGAAATCCATCCTGGAGCAACGATTGGACGGCGGTTTTTCATCGATCACGGGATGGGGGTGGTGATCGGGGAAACCACCGAGATTGGCGACGACGTGCTGGTTTATCAGAACGTGACGCTGGGCGGGACGGGCAACGAGCGCGGCAAGCGGCATCCGACGATTGGCAACAACGTGGTGGTCGGGACTGGCGCGAAGGTGCTGGGCGGGATCACGATTGGCTCCAATGCGCGGATCGGCGCGGGGTCCGTGGTGGTGAAGCCGGTGCCGGATAACTCAACGGTGGTCGGGATTCCGGGGCGGGTGGTGCGGTATCACGTGCCGAGCGAGGGCGTGCTGGATCACGGGATGATGCCGGATCCGGAAGGCCAGGAGATCGAAGATCTCAAATCGCGGGTGAGCGAGCTTGAAACGCGATTGAAGGCGCTCGAAAAGACGCACGAACTGGAAAAAATCTAAGTTCCGAAGTGTTTCTGTAAGACAAGCGCGACGGTTCCACGCAGACGCGCAGTACCTTCTTCGTGCGCAGGCATGAGGATCGGGGGGAAACCGCCCTGCAAAACGAGCGCGCGGACTTCCGATTCAATCACCGGCCCGAAGCGCTGCCAGGAGCGCGTGAGATCGCCGATCACGATGATGCGTTCGGGCGCCAGACCCGCGACGATCATGCGCATTCCCCGCCCCAGATAATGGGCCATCGTATCGAGCGCTTTCACGGCTTTCTTATCGCCGAGGTCGGCCAGGCGGAGAAGATCGCCGAAATTCGGGCGATCGGTGGGCGTGCTCGATTCATGGTAATAACGCAGCGCGGCGCGATTGGAGGCGAAGACTTCCCAGCAGCCGCGCGTGCCGCAGGTGCAGAGAGGCCCTTTCGGATCGAGCGGGACGTGGCCGAATTCGCCGGCCATGTTGTTGTGGCCGCGGGCGAGTTCGCCATTCATATAGATGCCGATGCCGATGCCTTCGGACACCGTCACGACGACGAGGTTCTTGCATTCCTCCAGATGATCGAACCAGGCGGCGGCGAGCACGCACGCGTTGGCAGCGTTTTCGAGCTCGACATCAATGCCGGTTGCTTTTTCGACGAGCTTTCCCAAATCGACATCGCGCCATTTCAGGTTGGGCGCGAAGACCAGACGATTCTCGAGACGATTGATGCGGCCGGGGACGGAGATGCCGATGCCTTCGATCTTCTTGCCGCTGCAGGAGGTAACGACTGCCTTGATGCGCTTGACGAGAAGCGCGACGGCGGCGGCGGGATCGCGCGGCGTCGGAAAGGTTTCCTGCGCGGTGAAGTTGCCGTTGACATCGGCGAGGGCGACCGTGGTTTGCGTGGGGCGGATATCGACGCCGACGATGACGCGGTCTTCGTTGAGGTGGAGAAACGTGGGGCGGCGGCCACGCGGCAGGCGGCCGGTTGGGCCTTCGATCACCCAGTCTTCGCGGATGAGTTCTTCGACGATGAGCGAAATCGTGCTGCGCTGCATGCCGGAGACGCGCGCGAGATCGGCTCGCGAGATGGGATGTCGAGTGCGGATCAGGTTGAGGACGATGCGCCGGTTGACGTTGCGGATGGCTTCGCTGGAGGCGATCTGTTTGGGGTCGAGGGCTCGCGAGGTCATGTCCTGTACCAGCATAGAATGGCCGAAAATGCGATATGCTCAGGGCATGTGGAAGGCATGGGCTTGTGTTCTGACGGCCGGGATCGTGCTTTTCGGACAGAGTACGGACCCGGTGGCGCGTCTGAATCCGGTGTTACAGCGCGCGATGACGGGCGATGCATCAAACGACGAACTGGCGGAAGTGATCATTTCGCTGGCTCCGCCGCTGCAGCGCATCTTTCGGAATGACATCACGCGACTGGCGACGGCGCTGACCGGGGTGATGGAAGGCCACAAAATGACTGAGGCGGAAACGACGGCGCTCAGCCAGTGCATTGTGGGATTGCTGCAGGGCTCGGATGTTTCGAATTTCGCGCTGGCAGTGCGGTTTCGGGACAAGCTGACGGCGATGGGCATCGTGGATCCGCATGTCGATCTGATTGTTCGCCGGTTTGTGGATGTGGGCGGGCCGGAAGATTACCGGGTGGAACCGGCTCGTGGTGTGGTTGCGCCGTATCGGAAGTAGGCGAAGCAGGGCCACTCGACAGCCCCTCCATATAATTGGCAGGTGGCAAATGCGCTGGTACGGGACGAACCTTTGGTGTTGCGTGCGGCGAAGCGTGTTCGCTGGAGTTATCACGTGTCAATGCGCCTCCATCAGCGCGATCTCACTCGCGAGATCTTCTACGTTGCGACTGAGGCGCTCATTCGTGTGGTGACGATGTACGTACCGAACCTTTCCGAATGGAGCAGTGACGGCCGGATCAGGAGAATTATTCGATGAAATGCGGTATTTGTGGCGGCACGACGGAACGCCGCGTTACCGATCTGCCGTTCAGGATCGGCAACACACGAGTTGTCGTCGTCCGCAACCTCCCCGTATTGCAGTGCGTTCAGTGCGGCGAAGCGGAACTCGATGATACGGCAATGGCTCGCGTCGATGAACTCCTCGCTGCGGTAAACAGCTCCGCTGAACTGGAAGTGATTCGTTATGCCGCCTGAGAGCGATTGCACTCCAGAGCCGGAATTCGACAGGCCTGAGAAGATCTGCTTCACGCCCGGCGATGACGAGTTCAGCAGATTTCTCGAGATGATTGAGCGGCCACCTGGAGACAACCCGGCACTGCGTCGGCTTTTGGCGGCGAAACCGGTATGGCGTCAAAGCGGTGTTACGTCAGAATGAGATGCCGAGCAGGAATTCCAGCTGATTCGAGTGCGAATTCGGATTGACTGATGAGGTGCTCGCGTTCGAATCGGCGCCCCAGTGGGTGTAACGGAATTCGGGAGCGACGCGGACGACGAGCGCTTTCACTTCCACGCCGAAGCCTGCCGCGAATCCTTTCGACGAAAGATGTGGGATGTCGCTGGGGAATTCGCTGACGTGGCGGAATGAGGGGCCGGCTTCGACGAAGGGCTTCACGATCGGGAACTTCAGATGGTATTTCACGAGGATGGGAAATTCCCAGGAGTTCACGGTACCGTCGCTGCCCGGCGACGATGCCAGATGCAGGGGCCGGTACAGGGCGTCGGCTTCGGCGGAGAGTCCCATCGGAAGGCGTAGCTCCACCATAGGGCCAACGATGTAGTCCTTCTGCTGCGAATACGTGCGGAACGCCGTGGCGCCGGCCAGGATGGTTCGGTTGGAGAATGCGTCCGTCAGCGCCGCGCCTGCTTTTAGACCAACGGAAAGGGGAAATGGCGATTGCGCGAATGCGGAAAGAGGCGCGGCTAACGCGGAAACAAAGAGAAAGGTCCTGAAGTTCATATTCGCGCAAATGCTTGCACGTTCAGGACCTTATTACACAACCACTTACGCGTATTGGCGAATTTCCATACATCCGCAGGCGGTGGGGAGGACCGTGCCGGGATTGAGGCGATTTTCAGGATCGAAGAGGAGCTTCCGGGGCTGCGCGACTTTTGGCGACTACGCCGGCATCGCGTCAGCCTGGCCCCTCGTCAGAATGAGATGCCGACCAGGAATTCCACCTGATTCGAGTTCGACTCTGGATTGAACCCTGAGACGCCTTCGTTAAAGTCCGAGCCCCAGTGAGTGTAGCGAAATTCAGGGGCGACGCGGACGAACAGCGCCTTCGCTTCCACACCAAGCCCCGCCGAGAATCCTTTCGTCGAAAGCTGCGTGGCAGAGAATCCCTTGACATAACGAAACGAAGGACCGGCTTCAATGAAAGGCTTCACGATCGGGAATCCCAGATGATATTTGACCAGAATGGGAAATTCCCACGAGGTCACGCTGTATGCGAGGGTGGAAGTGGGGCCGTTAAAGCTTTGGACGGCGTTCAGGTTCAGCGGCCGGTATAAGGCATCGCCTTCCACCGAGACTCCCATCGGAAGGCGCACTTCGAGCATCGGCCCCACAACGTAATCGTGCTTTGGCGAGTACGTGCGAGAGGTCCCGTTGGAAAACGGCAATGTACTATCCGAGAATGCGTCGGTCAGCGCGGCGCCGCCTTTCACACCCAATGAAATGGGGAATGGCGACTGAGCAAATGCCGAGAACGGAGCGAGTAAAGCAGACACAAAAAGAAAGGTCCTGATGTTCATATTCAAACGAATATGGCACGTTCAGGGCCGTATTAAACAATCATTTGCGCGGGTTGGCGGATTTCCATACAGCCGCAGCCGGTGGGGAGGACCTTGCCGGGGTTGAGGCGATTTTCCGGATCGAAGAGGAGCTTGAGACGCATCATGCAGTCGAGCGACTCCTGCGTGAAAAGGTGCGACATCATTTCGTTCTTCTCCATGCCGACGCCGTGCTCGCCGGTAATGGAGCCGCCCGCGTCGATACACCAGGCGAGGATTTCTTCGCCTGCGGCCTTTGCCTTTTCGAGCTCGCCTTTCACATGCGAGTTGAACAGGATGATGGGATGCATGTTGCCGTCACCCGCATGGAAAATGTTACTGATGCCGAGGCCATACTTCGCAGAAACTTCCGCGATGTGGCGCAGCGTGGGCGCCACCTGTGTCCGCGGCACCACGCCATCCTGCACGTAGTACGACGGACTCACTCGGCCCACCGCGCCGAACGCGTTCTTGCGGCCTTTCCAGAGAAGATCGCGCTCTTCGGCGCTGCGGGCGACGCGCACTTCACGGACGCCACACTTTTCACAAGCCGCGCGGATCTGCTCCGTCTGTTCTTCCACGGCTTCCACCAGACCTTCGAGTTCGATCAGCAACACGGCCGCGGCGTCTCTCGGATAACCCGCGTGCGTGGCGTCTTCGACCATGCGCAGCATTTCACCATCAAGCATTTCGACCGCGACCGGCGTGATGGCGCGCGCGGTGATTTCGGCAACCGTGTTGGCAGCATCCCCAGCCTCATTGCAGATGGCCAGAATCGTTTTCACGCGCTCGGGCTGGCGCATCAGCCGCACCACGATCTTCGTGGTGAGCGCCATGGTGCCTTCGGAGCCCGTGAGAAGGCCGATGAGATCGTAGCCGGGGGCATCGGCTGAAGTCGTGTGGACGGTACCATCCGGCAGAACGTATTCGAGGCCGAGGATGTGGTTCGTCGTGACGCCGTATGCCAGCGTGTGCGGACCGCCCGCGTTTTCCGCCACGTTGCCGCCGATGGTGCAGGCGCGCTGACTGGAAGGATCGGGCGCGTAGAAGTAACCGAAGGGGGCGACGGCGACGGAGATATCGAGATTCACGACGCCCGGCTCAACGGTGGCGCGCTCATTCGGGATATCGATATCGAGGATTCGGTTCATGCGAGAGAAGCCGACCATAATGCCGCCGACGCGCGGGATGGCGCCGCCGCTCAGGCCAGTGCCTGCGCCGCGTCCGACAAGCGGAATGCGGTGTTCCGCGGCGACCTTCACGATGCTCGAAACTTCTTGAGTGTTTTTCGGGAAAACGACGACTTCGGGACGCGACTTGTCCACACTGCCGTCATATTCGTAGAGAGCGAGATCCTGCGAGCGTTCGAGAAGACCGTTTTCGCCGACGATTTCGCGGAGGCGGGCGCGTACGTTATCCGGAACTGAATACCGGACCGTCGCGGCGTCAGAGCATGGATTCGACATGCTGGATCATCTGCGGCGAATTCCACGGCTGGGAGGAAATGAACTTTTCGACGACCTTGCCGTTCTGGTCGATCAAATAGCTTTCTGGATACTGAATGGTGCCGTAGGAGAGATTGATCTTCTCGTCGGGATCGCGCGCCGTCTGGTAGGAGAGCGGGAAGCGCTTCAGAAAGTTCTTGTACGCGGTCTCGTCTTTATCGACGCTGACGCCGAGGACCACGAGTCCTTTGGGCGCGAGCTCACGGGTCATTTCGTTGAGCGCGGGAATTTCGTCGAGGCAGGTGCCACACCACGTGGCCCAGAAATTCAGGAGCAGCAGCTTGCCGCCGAATTCGCGCGCGGTGTAGGTGCGGCCGGAGTCGGCCGTGATGGAGAAATTGGGGGCAGTGTCGCCAGCGTTCACGACGACTTCGTGAAGGGAATGATAGAGGGCGCCGCAAAACGCCACCATCATCAGCGCGAGCGCGACCGGGAGAATACGATCAGCTTTCATTTCTTTTGTAGAAACCGCCTCTTCTATAATTCTAGTGGATTGGGGGCGCTGAGCGCGGGTTGATCATTTCGAAGAAAGTGGAGTTTTCGGCGTCGCACATTTGCCGGTCGCCGCAGTTGTCGGAGGAGGAAAACCGGCGGATCTACGGCGCGGCGGCGAATCCGCAGAGTCACGGGCATAACTACATCGTGGAAGTGGCGATTGAGGGCGAGCCGGACCCGGTGACGGGGATGATTCTCGACCTGAAGCGGCTGAAGGATCTGCTCGAAGAGCGCGTGCTCTCGGTTTACGATCACCGGCTGCTGAACCGCGAGGTGGCGGCGTTCGAGAACAAAGTGCCGACGGTCGAGAATATCGCGGTCGACATCTGGTCGCGGATTGAGAAAGATATCGATGCGACCGGGCGGGCGCGGCTGTATTCCGTGCGAGTGCAGGAGACGGACGATCTTGCGGTGGAATACCGAGGCGAAAGATGACCGTCTATCTCTCGCGACGGTACAGCTTTACGGCCGCCCACCGGCTGCACGCGCCGGGTTTGAGCGACGCCGAGAACCGCGCGATTTACGGCAAGTGCAATAACCCGTTTGGGCACGGGCATGACTATCAGGTGGAAATTACGGTCGCCGGGCAGGTGGATCCGGTCACGGGGCGGGCGGTTTCGCTGGAAGAACTGGACGCGCTCGCGCGGCGGGAGGCCGTGGAGCCGTTCCGGTATCGCAATTTGAATGAAGAAGTTGCGGCGTTTCGGACGGCGGTTCCGACCACCGAGAATCTGGCGACGGAAGTGGACCGGCGCTTGCGCCATGCGTGGAAGGATGCGTTTCCGGGCGGGAGCCCGCGGCTGGAAAAAATCCGCATCTGGGAGACACCGCGCAACATCTGTGAAATCAGCGGGGAATAGATCAGGGTCAGGGATGAACACCAGAAAACGCGCAGTAGTGAAGGAGCTGCCGGCGAAGCCGATTGCTCCGCTGATTTCGGGGATACTGGAGGCGATCGGCGAGAACCCGCAACGTGAGGGCCTGCTGCGTACGCCGGAGCGCGTTGAGAAGGCGCTTCATTTTCTGACTTCCGGATACACGCAGGACATCGGCAAAGTCGTCAACGGCGCCATCTTCGAGGTGAAGTACGACGAGATGGTGATCGTGAAGGACATCGAGTTCTTCAGCATGTGCGAGCACCATATGCTGCCGTTTTACGGGAAGGTCCACATCGCGTATCTGGCGCGGAATAAGGTGATCGGGCTGAGCAAGCTGCCGCGGCTGGTGGATATCTTCGCGCGGCGGCTGCAGATCCAGGAACGGATGACGCAGCAGATTGCGGAATGCATTCAGGAGATGCTCGATCCGCTGGGGGTTGGGGTGATCGCGGAGGCGCAGCATTTCTGCATGATGATGCGTGGGGTGGAGAAACAGCATTCCGGGACTGTGACCAGCGCGATGCTGGGGGCGTTCCGCGAGAACAAGGAAACGCGGGACGAGTTTCTGTCGCTGGTGAGGAAGTAGGAGCCGGCCGCAGGGTGGGCGGCCGATGCCTTCGGTCAGGGACGCGCAATCATCGCGCCCCAGTCCGATGGGTTCACGTCTTGCGCATGTCGGGAGAACAACCAGTGGTGGCCTTCGATGTCCTCGACGCCGTATTGGAATTCGCCATACATCGTTACGTTCGGCTCTTCGACGATCATCGCGCCAGCGGCTTTTGACCGCGCATAGTGCTCTTCCACGTTTTCGATAAAAACCGTTAAGCTCTGAGTCCACGAACCGCATTGCCGCGGGCTCGCTGTGCCAGGACGGGAGTCGGTGCGCACCATGATCCAGGCGTCGCCGAGGTGCAGTTGCGCGCCCTGGGGCTCATCCGGCGGCCCGTAGCGGTAGTGCTCCTCGAAGCCGAACACATCGCACAGCCAGGCGATGGCCGCAGGCAGGTTCTGATACACCAGATGCGGCAGGATGACGTTGGCGGGGACGGAACGGTTGTTCTGCATAAATGCAACCGGGGCGCGGTGAAGCCAGTCTATCGCAGAAGATAGATAAAGATCATGCGATATTCCGCCGTCCTCCTGTGCTCAGCTTTTTTCCTTGCGGCTGCCGCGGCGCAGGCCGGGGTGATCCCGATTTCCCATCTCGATCAGGCCTCGGTGACGTTATTCCAGAACTACGCCGGGAAATTCGAGCAACAGGTTTCGGCGCCATTCGAGGCGACCGGGAAAATCTGGATTGACGACGATCATTCCGGCAAACGGCGCGATTTCGACGCGGGCAAACCTGTGGTGGACGCGCGCGAGAATCGCGATTATAAGAACGCCGCGATCCATTACTATTCCGGCGTCATTCGCGTGCCCGGCGCGACGATCGAACAAATCCGCCGCGTGATCAAAGATTTCAACAATTATCCGAACTACTTCAAACCGGGCGTCGCGCGCGGCAGCGGAGTTGTGCAGCCGGACAGTACACAGGACGACGAACACTACCAGACACGGCTATTCCTGACGGAATCGACCATGGGTATAGACGTGGCCTATGACGCGCGTTACGACTGCCACTATCGGCGCGTCGCTCCGGGCCGGTGGACTTCGCGCGCCACCACGATCAGTATCCGCGAGTTACAGGATCCGAAAAATCTGGATGGCGCACTCTATCCGGAGGGCGATGACCACGGGTTTCTATGGCGCACCAATACATATTGGTTCGCGAGGGAGCGAGACGGCGGTCTGGATCTGGAGTTGGATAGCGTATCCCTCTCACGCACCTCGCCACTGGGACTGGGCTGGGTGGGGAACCGCCGCGCGCATGATGCGGTAGAAAAGATGATGCGCGATATGAAAACAGCGCTTCAGAAAGTGGCGGCGGAAGCCACCCGGTAAGAGATACCGACGCCGGAACGCAGGGATTTCCGGGTAAATACTCCGTTCCTGTACGATCCGTCGCAAACACAATAAACATCGCGGTTCCGGAGAGAGCTTGCTCACAGTGGCGCAGTATCTGCTCCCTCAAAGGCAGTAGCAACAACGCCGCTCTAAGGAGCCAATAATATGAAAAACAAACTTGCTTTCTTACTCGTTCCGGCCCTCGGTGTCTGTCTTAGTTCTTTCACGTGGGGCCAAACTCCGAGCACATCGCCGGGCACACCGGGTGCGGGCAGCTCAACCACTCCGAGCGCGACTTATCCCGGAGCCACTACACCGGGCGCCGCGACACCGGGCAGCACTACGCCCAGCTCTCCTGGCGTAACCTCTCCCGATAGCACTTCGGGCACGCCAGGCGCGAGCACGAACAGCAACCGGAACAGCGTAAATTCAACGAATCCCGATAACGATAAGAGCACGTCGCCCTCGAATTCGGCCTCGCCGAGTTCGACGTCACCGAGCTCGAGCTCGCCGAGTTCAACAAGTCCGGGTAGCGCAACCACTCCCGGATCTTCGTCGGGTTCTTCTTCGCCGGGTTCTTCTTCCACGAGTCCGGATCACGGATCCGCTACTAAGTAACGGTTCCATATAAAACCAGGAAGAGCGGCGTGGAAACACGCCGCTCTTTTTTTTGGTATTCAGATGCCATTAGCTCAATTACGACCGCACGCTTGCGCACATTGGCGGGGTATCTGCTCCCTTATACGGTGTAGGAACAACGCCGCTCTGAAGGAGCCAATAACATGAAAAACAGACTTGCATTTTTACTCGTTCCGGCCCTCTCGATTAGTCTCAGCCCGTTCGCGATGGCCCAAACTTCTCCGTCCACTCCTGGAAGCGCAAGCAGCCCTGGTGTGAGTTCGCCGAGCGACACGACGCACTCCGGCTCGAGCAGCAGTGACCACAGCGCGAGCTCGACCAGCACCGACAAAAAGGCCAAGAAAGACAAGAAGGATAAGAACGACAGCAGCAACAGCGTGAATTCGACCTCGGGTTCCACGTCGGGCAGCAGCTCGACCACGCCTGGATCGTCTTCCTCGGGTACGTCAACGACACCCGGAAAATAATTCACTCTCAACAACTGGTCACAGTAAGCGGCGTGGAAACACGCCGCTTATTTTTTTGCAGCCGTCGCCCGGAACACACTGGCGGGCCATCTGCTCCTTCCGGGATGGAGCAATAACATGAAAAACAAACTTGCTTTATTAATCGTGCCTGCCCTTTCCATCGCGCTGAGTCCTTTTGCAGCTGCCCAGTCGGCAGGATCTTCAGCGGGGGGAGCCAACGCGACTGGCGCCAGCACCGGTTCCATAACAGCGCAACCCGGCAGTGCTCAGGGCAACGGAACGAACTCACGTAAAAAGAGCAATGACAGCAACGCAACATCGACGAACTCCAGCACCGGCAACGGGAGCACTGCGTCGCACGCAGGACCTAAAGACACTTCGGGTTCATCGCCAGACCCCAGCAGCCACGATTCGGGCTACTCCGCCGAGAGGCCGGGCAGCGGTTCGAATAATTCGGGGACATCCGGAAAATAATGCCAATGAAAACCAGACTTGCATTCTTACTTGTTTCGGCTTTCGCGTTATCGATGAGCGTCGTCGCGGAGGCTCAGAATGCTCCTCCGGCGCCGGCTGCTACGCCGCAGACTCCGGGAAGCACGGGCGCGAGTTCCACAACGGACCGCACGAACTCCACGGATTCGGGGAAGAACGAGAAGGCAACATCCAACTCGCGACGGAAATCCACCAGCAACCGCAACGGCAGTTCGAAATCCTCGACCTCGGGGGGCGGTTCTACGACGAAGTAGTTTTCCTGTATTCAGGCGGTCAGAATTTTCACCCGAGCGGGTTGACCGCCGAGCCAGGCGGGATTCTCGATGGTGGAATCGAAATGCGCTGTGGTTTTAAAAAGTTCGTACTCGCCCCCGCTGGCGGCAGCGGCGGTTCGCGCCAGAAGAGCTTTCAGTTCCTGCGGCGTCAGCGGCCGAAAAGTACGGGCCGCTTCAAACGCCTGTTCGAGGATTTCCTGGCTATCGATCCCTGTAATAACTACGGATGTTGGCAGGTTGAGGGCATAGTGGAGACATTCGATCGGTGTCACGATTTTGCTCTTGAGGAGAACCCCACTACCCATACTCTTCATCCCCAGGACGCCAATTCCTTCCCGAACGAGCACCGGCAGAACGTGGGACTTGAAGCTCCGGAAATGAGCATCCATGACGTTGAGTGGCATCTGTACGGTGTCGAACCGAAAGCCTTTCGCCCGCGCTTTTTCGAGCATATAGAGGTGGATGTGCGGGTCCTTGTGGCCGGTGAATCCGATATAGCGGATTTTACCTGCATCGCGAGCCGCAATAAATGCCTCCATCGCTCCCCCCGGAGCGAAAATGCGGTCGGGGTCGTCGAACCGAATAACCTCGTGGTGCTGCAGCAGGTCAATGTGATCCGTTCCCAGTCGTTTGAGTGACTGGTCGAGTTGGCGGGCCGCTTCCTTCGCTGTGCGGCCGTCGACTTTGGTCATCACGAATGCCTTGCGCCGGTAGCCGTCCTTCAACGCTTTCCCGAGACGTGTTTCGCTCGCGCCGCCGTTATAATCCCACGAATTATCCATAAAATTCATGCCGCCATCGAGCGCGGCGCGAATGATACGAACGGCCTCGGACGAACGCAAATCCGGCTTGCCGATGTGCGAGCCGCCCAGCCCCAGGATGGAGACCTGCTCGCCGGTTTTTCCGAGTTGGCGCATCGGCATTTCGCCCAGGGTTGGCGTCCCGCCATGCGACTTCGCTTTGGAGGTCATAAATGCCGCAAGTTGCACGCCGTGGACCACGCGCCGTTCCGTGCAACAGAAACAGATTGTGACAACCTTTTCCAAAATTGGTAGACAGTTTGCATAATCCGGGGCAAGCCGGATGCGAGGTCCCCATCATCCGGTAACCCAGAGCATCCGGCGCAAGGAACCCCATGAAATGCAGTTGGCGGCTCGTGTATGCGTGCGCTCTTAGTGCGTCCTGTGTATTCGGACAGGTAAGTAACTCCCCCTGGCGCTCTGGTTCCACGCAGAGCTCAAAGATCATGATTACGGGAGCGGTGAAACTTGACGATGGATCTCCGCTGCCGGGGAGCGTGGCGATCGAACTGATCTGCGGAGCCGCAGGACGGATCGTCGCCCATACAAGCGTTCTGGACGATTTTGTATTTCTGACAACGGCGCCCTCCGGAGGCAGTTCGTCGAGTATCACGAACGCGCAAAGCCTGCTGAGCACTTCCAGCGGTGACGCTTCCTCGGCGCCGAGCGACGACCTCGGTGGAAACACCGACTGCGACCTGCGGGCTCAGCTTTCGGGCTTCCGTTCGAGCAGAGTGAGTCTGAATAACCGGGTGGTTTATGACGGGGCCAGCATCGGCGTGATCTGGCTGCACAGAATGGCCGCGTCCAGGGAGAATCTGGTCAGTATTACAACGTTGACCGCGCCGAAGAACGCGAGGAAGAATTTCGAGAAGGGCCGAGTGTTGGCGCGAGAGGGCAAAGCGCCGGACGCGGTTTCCTCCTTTGAGAAGGCGGTCAAAATCGATCCCCAGTTTGCGGAGGCTTGGGTCAGCCTGGGATTCGCGCAATATCAGATGAATGCGGAGGACGCCGCGGCGAAATCCGTCATGCAGGCGCGTGAGATTGACCCCAAGCTGCCTGGGATTTATCAGATTCTCGGATATATCGCGGCCAACCGGAAGGACTGGAAGAGCGCGGCGCAGTATCTGGAGGAAGCCGAACGGTTGAATCCGATGTCTTCCGCGCTTCCCTGGTATCTCAGCGCAGTTGCGGATTACGAAATGCACCGCTTTAGCGAAGCGGAGCGGAGTATCCGCCAGGCGATGCAGATCGATACGGAGCGCCGCTACCGCCGGGCGCAGTTTTTGCTGGGGTTGATTCTGGTGGCGCGGAACCAGATCGTCACGGGTACGCAGGCGTTGCGGGAATATCTGGCCAGCGCGCCCGATCCCGGTGATGTGAAGACCGCGAATGCCATGCTGGACCGGCTGGCTCTGGTTGCGGCGAAGTAGCGTTCCCCAGGGCGGCGTTTGGTGTTAGGCTCTGGGTGTGGCGCTGTTCAATGGACCGGACGTTCTGGTCGTGGTGGGAATAGCCATCCTGCTGCTGAACCGGAAGCGCCCTAACCGGCCGGGCGGACCGCGCGATCCGATGCATCCATCGCCTGCAGGCGACGATTCTCTGATTCGACCCGGCTCGCGCAGGAAACCGGCTGGGAATTGAGCTTTCGATATGGGACCGTTTCAGGAAGTTCTTCTGCCAACCATGGTCGCCTCCGCGATCGTTGTTTTCGTGAGTCGTCACAAAATCCGCGAAGCTCTCGAAGATTTCAATCGGCGGGGCGGTCCGCCCACTCCGATGCATCCTTCTCCCGCGGGCGACGATTCTCTGCCTCGGTCCGGTCGCGGAAGGCGCGCCATTCCTGATCGGTAATCTCCCAGATCTCGGTCGGGAAGCGACCGCCAACGTAATTGCCCTCTTCGACCGCGATGACCCTCATGCCTGTCTTCTCTGAGATCCGGCGTGACGCCATGTTGGGGATTGCTTTGGGAGCGCGCAGAACCTGGAAACCGAGTACGTCAAACCAGTAATCCGCGGTCGCGATGACTGCTTCGGTCATCAGGCCCTGGTTCTGAAACGCCGGCGCGATCCAGAATCCACGGTTGATGTGCTCGCCTTTGGTCAGGCTGATCAGGCCGATAATCTCGTCAGGCGATGTGCGGAGTCGAAGGGTCCAGTGCCACTCCTCGCCTCGCTCCATGGCGGGAAGTGCGACGCAACGGCAGAAGGTGTCCGCCCCGTCGGCTGGGTAAGGCCACGGAATCGACGCGTTCAGAAACTGCACGATCTCCCAGCGGGGAAAAATCTTCTGGATCTGGTTCGCGTCCGCCGGTGCGAGCGGTTTCAGAAGCAGACGCCTCGTCTCAAGCAGCATCGCGGTTGTCAGGCCTGCAGGGCCAACAGCAGCGCGCCTGCGATGGCGACCGCGTCTTCGAGAAACGCGGCTGGCTGGTCTTTACCGAACGCGGCGGCCAGGCGCTTTCTTGCTTCGTAGCCGCCGAACGTGCCGGCGACTCCTCCCAACGCGCCCATGATTGCGCCCACGGCAAGCGATCCTCCAGCCGCTCCGAACGCGGCTCCGGAGAGTGCGCCCATCAGAATTCGCGCGCTGAAGCCGAGCGGCGATTTGCGGCTGGGAGTGGTGGGAAGCTGATCGGCAACCAGCTCGGCGAGCGCGAGTATCGTGAAAATCCAGGGCGTGATTGCGGCTCCGAGGAAGGCCAGCGGTGAGTTTTCCAGATGAATCCAGCCGAGCCGCGCGGCCCAGCTCACGACCGCGGGTGCGGTCAGCGAACGAAGGCCGGCGATGAAGCCGATCAGAAACGCAAGGAGGATGCAGTACGACATAGGGCGCCTTTCTTTGGGGATTTCAGGGTTCGAGAAGTTTTAGTTCGCCGAGCATCGTGGGAATGAGCTCACTCACCGTCGGATGAATGTGCACCGCGCGCTGAATGACCGTGTACGGGGCTTTGGCGTACATAATATCGAGAATCGAATGGATTACTTCATCGCCGCCGACGCCCAGAATGGTGGCGCCGAGAATTTCTTTGGTCTGGGCATCAATGAGTATTTTCATCAACCCGCGCGGATCGCCTTTTTCGATGGCTCGCGCAACGCGCGTCATCGGGCGAGTGCCGATCAGCGCCGGACGCCCGCTTTTCCGCACTTCCTCCTCCGACATGCCGACCCGGCCCAGCGGCGGATCGATGTAAAGCGCCCAGGCGGGGATGCGGTCGCTCACACGGCGCGGATCGTTATCGAGCAGGTTCGCGGCGACGATTTCGAAATCGTTATACGAGGTATGCGTGAATGCGCCTTTGCCATTGCAATCGCCGAGCGCCCAGATGCCAGGGATGTTGGTGCGTAGCTGCTCGTCCGTCTTGATGTAGCCGTGCTCGTCCACGGCAACGCCGGCCTTGTCCAAACCGAGATCGTCCGTATTCGGACGGCGGCCGACGGCGAGCAACACATGTGACCCGACAACTTCGGGCGCGCCCTCAGAGCATTCTACGCGCGCCACGATCTCGTCGCCCTGCCGCGAAAACGCAATGCACTTCGCATCCACGCGCACATGAACGCCTTCGCCTCCCAGGATCTCGCGGATCGACGCGGAGATATCCTCGTCCTCGCGACGCACCAGCCGAGGGCCCATCTCGAGAACGGTCACCTCGCTGCCGAAACGCCGGAACATCTGGCCGAATTCGAGCCCGACGTAGCTGCCGCCGACCACGATCAGATGGCGGGGCAGGAAATCCACCTGCATCATCGAGCTGTTCGTAAGATACGGAATATCGTGGACGCCGAGCATGTCCGGCACAACCGCGCGACCGCCCACATTAATAAAGATCTGCTTCGCCGAGAGACGTTCGTCGCCCACGCTGATCTCAGTGGGCGATTCGAACCGCGCATGGCCTCGGTAGACCGTGGCGTTTTCGAGCTCATCCAGGGAACTTTCGAGGCCGTCCCTGGACTTCGCGGAG
Source organism: Bryobacteraceae bacterium (assembly GCA_036500405.1). Taxonomy (GTDB): domain Bacteria; phylum Acidobacteriota; class Terriglobia; order Bryobacterales; family Bryobacteraceae; genus BOG-234. Next base: position 15,297 of record DASYCD010000225.1, on the reverse strand, counting down.
ATCTCATCTTTGCGAGCCTTCACCCGCTTCATGTCCACCGAAACCGCGCCGCCGATCTCGACCCCGAAATCCGCTGCACGCCGCGCGATCTGGGCGGCGTACGCGCTTGCGACCATCGTTTTGGTGGGAATACAACCGGTGTTGACGCAGGTTCCGCCGAAGAGCTTTCGCTCAATGATCGCCACTTTTTGGCCCGCTCCGGCGAGCCGGCGAGCCAACGACGGACCTGCCTGGCCCGTCCCGATCACGAGCGCATCATAAGCCCGGGTCATGTCTGGCCTCCTCCGGGCGCCAATCGGCGCCGGTAAACCATTATAAATAATTAAGTTAAAGAAATCCCGACATTAAGTCAACAGTTTGTGTTAGCTTTGTTTTTGTTGAGGTGCGTCCGCGTTCTGAGCGACCGCGCGCTTTTCCACAAGACCAGGAGAGTTTTAGAAAACAGATGCGTGTGGCTCCCATGACGAGTCGGTTTCTGGACGCCTGCCGGCGCCGGCCGACCGATGTACGCCCAGTCTGGTTTATGCGTCAGGCTGGACGATACATGAAGTCGTATCGCGACGTACGCGCGAAAAACTCGCTGCTCGAGATCTGCAAGCGGCCGGATCTGGCCGCGGCGGTCACGCTGCAGCCAGTGGAAGCGCTGGACGTCGACGCTGCCATCATTTTTGCCGATCTGCTCCTGCCCGTGGAACCGATGGGGCTGAAGCTGAAGTACGTCAACGGCGAAGGTCCGGTTATCACGAACCCGGTGATTTCGAGCGAAGATGTGGATGCGCTTTCCACTTCGAATACGGACGATCTCGGATACGTTGGCGAGGCGATTCAGCAGGCCGTGAGGTCTCTGGCCGGCCGGGTGCCGCTGATCGGTTTCTGCGCGGCGCCGTTTACGCTTGCCAGCTACATGATTGAAGGCGGGGCGTCGCGCAATTTCCTTCGCACCAAGCGGATGATGTACGGCGATGAGACACTCTGGCGCCGTCTGATGGGCAAGATTGTCGACGTGCTGGCTCCCTTCGCGATGATGCAGGTGGCGCAGGGCGCGCGTGCGATTCAGGTCTTCGATAGCTGGGTGGGCGCGCTGGCCGCGGATGATTATGTCCGCTGCGCGCAGCCGTACTCGCGGGCGCTGATTGAGCGGATCAAGTCGACGGGCGTTCCGGTGATTCACTTCGGCACTGGGGCTTCCGGCTACTTCCGCGAACTGCATGCCGCGGGTGGCGACGTGATGGGCTGCGACTGGCGCATCAATATCGACCAGGCGTGGATGGATATCTCCTATCGCTCGGCGATTCAGGGCAATCTCGATCCGGTGGCGCTGTTTGCGCCGCTGCCCGAGCTTCGCAACAAGGTGCACGACCTGCTGCGCCGCACCGGGACACGTCCCGGCCACATCTTCAACCTGGGTCACGGCATTCTGCCGGAGACGCCTGTGGAGAACGTGAAGGCCGTGGTGCAGATGGTTCGCGAATTCCGCCCGTAGCGGGAACGCGGGCCCGCGTCCATGAAAATTGCAATCATTGGCGGCGGCATATCCGGGCTGGCTTGTGCTTTCTACCTAAATCAGGCGGGGCATGAATCTGTGGTGTTTGATCCGCATCCTGGCGGGTCCATTGGCACCGTTAACATTGAAGGCTGCATTCTCGAAACCGGGCCGGAGAGTTGGCTGGCTTCGAAACCCTGGGCAGAACAACTGATTCGCGAGTTGGGGCTGGGCGATGAGATCGCCGGCTCCAATGATGCTGCGCGACGCACGTATGTGCTGCGTCACGGGCACTTCGTCACGCTGCCGGAAGGGCTGCAGATGGTGGCGCCGACAAAGGTGTGGCCGATCATTGAATCGCAGTTGTTTTCCTGGCAGACCAAGCTGCGGATGGGGATGGAGATTTTTCGCAGTCCGAAGGCGCTGCCGGATCGGTCTGTTTCCCAATTTGTGGCGGATCACTTTGGGGAAGAGGCTGTTGCGTATCTGGCGGAGCCGCTGCTGGCTGGCGTGTATGGTGGATCGCCGGATCAGTTGAGCGCACCCGCGGTGCTGCCGAAGTTCGTGGAGTATGAGCAGCGCTATGGCAGCGTTGTGGTGGGGACGATGCGCGATAAACGTCCGTCAGCGGGGCAATCGATCTTCAAGACGATGCGGCGCGGGATGGGGACCCTGATCGAGGCGCTGGTGGAGCGTGTACGGGTGGTTCCGGAGCGTGTGGAATCCGTGGAGGCTGGCGAGGCGGGGTGGATGGTTTTCGCTGGCGGGGAATGGGTCGCTTTCGATCATGTGGTGCTGGCGTGTGGAGCGAACCACGCTGCTCCGCTGGTTGCGCCTCTCGATGAACGGTTAGCGGAACTGCTGGCTTCCGTGCCGTATTCGAGCAGCGCGATCTGGGCGTTTGGTTTTCGGCGGGAAGATGTGCCGCATCCGCTCGACGCGTTTGGCTTTCTGGTGCCGGTGATGGAGCGCCAGGCGATTATGGCCTGCACGTGGCTGGGGACGAAATGGGCGGAGCGTGTGCCGGCGGAGAAGGCTGTGTTCCGGTGTTTCTCGACGGATGCTGAGGTGTCGCGCGATGCGATGCTGGGCGACCTGAACCGCCTGATGGGAATCAGTGCGGCTCCAATTTTTGAAGTCGCGCATCGGTGGCCGGATTCGATGCCGCAGTATTCGGTGGGCCACATCGCACGGGTGGCTGAGATGGATGCGCGCGCCGCGACGATTCCGGCGTTTTCGCTGATTGGGAATGCGTTTCATGGCGTGGGTATTCCGGATTGCGTGCGATTGGCGAAGGAAGCGGCAGCGCGGATTGGCGCGGCGGCTTAGTCGGCAGCCGTTACGAGAGCGTCGGCCGGCAGTTCGTGCGTGATCGCGGGTTGTTCCTGGAAGCGTAATAAAAATGCTGCTGGCGCGCTGAGCAGGATCACGATACCCAGAATCAGGAACGCTTGCGAATAGGTCAGACTGGCCGTCTTGAAGAGAAAGCCGGCGAGGACTGCTCCCAAATTTCCGCCCGCTCCGACGATTCCGGCAACGCCACCAAGCGCTCGACGATTGATAAACGGCACGATCGAATAGTTCGCGCCGTTCGACATCTTCACGAACAGTCCCATCAACATCATCGAAGCGATCGCGAGCGGCAGAACCTGCATTTTCGAGAAAACCATCATGGCGATGCCCTCGGCGGCGATCGTGCAGCCGAGGAGTGTCGCGCGGCCGCGCAAGCCCCAGCGGCGGTTCCAGCGGTCGCTTACGATGCCGCCGAGTGCGCGGGCGAAGAGATTCATCATACCGAAGAGGCTGGCGACCAGTCCCGCCATCTTCAGGGAGAGATGGAAATTATCGGTGTAGTAAAGCGCGGCGAAGTTGTCGACCGTAAGCTCAATGCCGAATGACATGCCGTAAAGAAGCGCAAGCGACCAGACGCGGGGATCGCGGCAGGCTTCAAGGAAAGCGCTCTTCTTGCTCGCGCGTTCGACGGTACGCCAGTCGCCGTCGGGCGTATCCTGCGTGAGCAGATAGTATGCAATGCCGGTCAGGAGCAGCGCGATGCCGGTGGTCAGCATCGCGAGTCGCCAGCTCATCAACAGTGTGAAAAGCAGCGGCATCGCGAACTGCGTGACGCCGCCGCCGAGATTGCCCCACCCTGCAACGGTTGCGTTCGCCGTTCCGACAATTTCCGGCGCGAACATCACTGACGTGTGGAACTGCGTGATCACGAATGACGCGCCGATGGCGCCGATCGCGAGGCGGAAGAAGAGAAACGTCTGATAATTGTGCGCGAGGCCGACGGCCATCACGGGCAGCGATCCAAGGATCAGCAGCCCGGCATACGCGCGTCGCGGACCGATGCGATCGCAGAGCCAGCCCATCAGAATGCGGACGAAGATGGTGACCGCAACAGCGGCGATGGCCGAGCTACCGATCTGTTCTTTCGTAAGATGAAGCTCGGAGCGGATGATCGGCATGAGCGGCGCAAGCCCGAACCATCCGAAAAAGCACAGGAAGAACGCAAACCACGACATGTGGAATGCGCGCATCGGGATGCTTTTAAAATCCAGCAGCCGAATCGAAGACGCTTTGTTTCGGATGGTCATGATGCGCGCCGCAGGACGACGTTCTGCGCCTCATCCACACTGACCGGATATGTCTTCAGTCCACAATCGCCGAACAGCGCCCGGCCGGTTTTCAGATCGAACTTCCAGCCGTGCAGGGGGCAAATCACGGTCTCCCCGCCGACGAGGCCATCCGCCAGCGGACCGCGCTTATGAGGACACTCCGCCTGCACCGCGTAGACTTCCTGCGTGCGCGTGCGGAAGACGGCGATTCTCTCGCCTTCGATCTGATACACGCGTCCCTCGCCCGGAGGAATGTCGCTGGCCGGGCCCAGCTTGATTTCTGTAAGATTCATGGTTATTGAATGATGGGCAGCAGAGAAGCGAACTGTTTGTCGTTCTGTGGCAGCCATGCGTCCTTCCATGGGTCTTTGTATGCGGCTTTCGACTCAGAGATCTCGCGGTCCAGGCGCTCGGCGATGCCTTCGCTATCCTCCACCACCACTGCGCGAACCCGTTCGATTCCAAGCCGTCCGACGAAGCCGTGCGTACGCTCCAGGTACTTCGCGTTTTCGCGATAGTACTGGATGAAGCGGCCCATGTACTTCAGTACATCTTCATGCGAATCGACGGTGCAGAGCACGTCGCCCTTGCGGACGGAAGAACCCGCCGCGCCGCCGATGTAGATTTCCCACTTGCCGCCTTCCACCGCTACCGCGCCGACATCCTTTACCATCGCTTCCGAGCAATTGCGCGGACATCCGGCGGTCGCGAGCTTCAGCTTGTGCGGGCTGTCGAAACCCTGGAATTCGTTTTCGATCTTCAGGGCGAGGTCGATGCTGTCGCCCAGTCCGAAGCGGCAGAAATCCGAGCCGACGCAGCTCTTGCAGGTGCGATAGCTTTTGCCGTAGGCATAGCCCGATGGCATATCGAGATCGTGCCAGACCTTCGGCAGATCGTCTTTGCGAATACCGAGCAGATCGATGCGCTGACCGCCGGTGAGCTTCACGAGCGGCACATGATACTTCTCGGCGACAAAAGCGATGCGCCGCAACTGCTCGGGACTGGTGATGCCGCCGGGAATCTGCGGGACCACCGAGAATGTGCCGTCCTTCTGGATATTGGCGTGGACGCGCTCGTTGATGAAGCGCGCATCCTTCTCGTCTTCGTATTCGCCCTTCCAAAGCGTCTTGAGCAGCGAAGCGAGGCCGGGTTTGCTGGCCGCGTCTTCTTTGCCGCCGGCGAGCAAATCGAACACAGCCGAGACTGATTTCAGATTGTGCTGCTGGATGGCGCGGATGAGTTCGGGCTTCGTGAGCGGCACGCCGGGCACGTAATAGTGGACCGAGGGATCCTCCTCGGTCTCGCCGCCACAGGCCCATTCCACGAGCTCGGTCACCATCGCTTTACACGAGCCGCAACCCATGCCTGCGCGAGTCGCATCCATTACGCCTTTCGGGCTGCGCTTGCCCGCATTGACGCAGGCGACGATCGCGCCCTTACTAACGCCGTTGCAGTTACAGATCTGCGTGCCGGCCGCCATCTCGGCGAACGTGACCTGCTTCGGCGGATCGCCGATATCGAACAGCAGATGCAAACGTTCTTCCGGCAGCGGCGTGTTGCGGTCAAAGGCCTGAATCAGATAAGCTGCCTTGCTGATATCGCCCAGCAAAATGCCGCCCACGAGACGGCCTTCGCGAATGATGAGCTTCTTGTACGTACCGCGTTTCGGCTCGGAGAACTGGACCACTTCGTCCTCCGGCGTCTGCGGCTCAACGATTCCCATGGACGCGACATCGACGCCCATCACCTTGAGTTTGGTGGCGACTTTGGACCCCGTATATTCGGCATTCGGATTCTTACCGGTGATGTGATCGGCGAGTACCTTCGCCTGCTCCCAGAGCGGGGCAACGAGGCCGTACATGTGTCCGCGATGCTGCGCACATTCACCGACAGCATAGATATCGGGATCGTCCGGGCAGCGCATCTGATCGTCGACGATGATGCCGCGCTCGACTTGCAGGCCGCAGCCGGCGGCGATCTCCCAATTCGCCTTGATACCGGCGGAGATGATGACCATGTCGCACTCCAGCGTGCCGCCATCCGCGAACCGAAGCCCGAGCACCTGCTCCGGACCAATGACGGTGGTCGTGGTCTTCTTCAGGTGTACGTGCAGGCCCAGCGCCTCCATGCTGGTCCTGAGAATGCCGCCCGCGCCGGCATCGAGCTGCTGCTGCATCAGATGGCCGGAGTTGTGAACGACGTGAACGTCGAGCCCAAAATTCTGCAGACCCCGCGCGGCTTCGAGACCGAGCAGACCGCCGCCGATGACCGCCGCTGTCTTTTTCCCTTTCGCCCAGGCTGCGATGTTGCGGCAATCTTCCAGCGTGCGGAAGACGAAGACGCCGGGTTTCAGGCCGCCGTCAAGCATCGTCACGCCTTCGATTGCCGGAACGAAGGCGCGGCTGCCAGTGGCGATGATCAGCTTGTCGTACGGCTCGGGAACGCCATCTTCGCCATAGGCCAGCTTCGCGCGCCGCAGTAAGCCGGAGGCGCGCTTACCCGAGAGCAGGCGGATGTTGTTCTCTTCGTACCAGGCGAGCGGGTTCAGGAAAATATCGTCTTCGCTGTAAGACCCGTTCAGAACGTTGGAGAGAAGAATGCGATTGTAGTTGCCGGTCGGCTCCTCACCGAACATCGTGATCTGGAACTGGTCGGCGCCGCCGCGCGCGAGGATTTCTTCAACCGTACGCGCGCCGGCCATTCCATTACCGATGACAACCAGGTTCTTCTTGTTCGTTTTCATGAGTGGATCTCCCAGCTCTTTTCAATACGGACCGCACAGACTTTGAATTCGGGCATGCGGGATATGGGATCGAGCGCCGGATTCGTCAACAGATTCGCGCTTCCCCGCCCTGCGTAGTGGAACGGAACGAATAGCGTGTCGAGCCGGATGGACGGCGTGAGCTGCGCTTTCATCACCGCGCTGCCGCGGCGCGTTGTAAGGATCACGTCATCGCCGCCTGTGATGCCGTAGGTCTGCGCCATCGAGGGATGAATCTGCACGAACGCCTCAGGCGCGGCGGCTTGCAGGCCCGCGACACGACGCGTCTGCGTGCCTGATTGATACTGCGCCATCACGCGGCCGGTGGTCAGGTAAAGCGGATATTGGTCGTCCGGCTGTTCCGCAGCGGACTGGAACGCGACAGCGTGGAATCGCGCGCGGCCGTCTTCGGTTGCGAAGCGATCGAGAAAGAGCCGCGGGGTGCCGGGATGATTTTCATCCGGGCAGGGCCAGAAGACACCGTCGGAGTTGCGGATACGATCCCAGGTAATACCGGCATAGTCTGCAGCGCCGCCCGATGAAGCGCGGCGTAGTTCTTCAAACACTTCTTCGGCGTGGGGAGGAAACTTATCTTCGTAGCCGAGACGCGCGGCCAGGCGCGAAATGATTTCGAGATCGGTCCGAACGCCGGCTGGCGGCATCATCGCGCGCTGACGCAGAATGACGCGGCCTTCCAGATTCGTCATGGTGCCGGCTTCTTCCGCCCACTGCGCGGAAGGCAGCACGACGTCGGCGCGCTCCGCAGTCTCGGAGAGAAAAAAGTCCGAGACGACAAGGAAATCGAGAGCATCGAGCCGCTCCATGATGTGGCGCGCGCGCGGGGCAGAGACGGCCACGTTCGAGCCGAACACCAGCAATGCGCGAATGCCGTCCGGCGTACCCATCCCGTCGAGCATTTCGTAGGCAGAGCGGCCTGGCATCGGCAATGAGCCCGCCGGGACGCCCCAGACGTCCGCGATAAAGGCGCGATGCGTCGGATTGTCCAGCTTGCGATAGCCGGGAAGCTGATCGGCCTTCTGACCGTGTTCGCGCCCGCCTTGTCCATTGCCCTGCCCTGTGAGGCAGCCGTAACCGCAATGCGGCTTGCCGACTTTGCCCAGCGCGAGCGCGAGATTGATGAACGCCAGAACGTTGTTGACGCCGCGACTCTGCTGTTCGGGTCCGCGCGCCGTGAGAATCATCGCGGATTTCGCGCGCCCCAGCATGCCTGCCGCGCGGCGAAGCTGATGCTCCGGAATTCCGGTGATGCGCTCCACGCGATCGGGCCAGTATGACGACACTGCTCGCTTCACCAGATCGAAATCGCTGGTGCGTTCCGCGATGAATTTTTCGTCGATGAAACCTTCGCGGATCGCAAGATGCAGCAATCCGTTGGCAAGGGCCGCGTCGGTGCCCGGCGTAATCTGCAGATGCAGGGCCGCCGCAGCTGTGGTCGGGGTAGCGCGCGGATCGACTACGATCAGCGATCCGCCATTGTTCTTCTGCGCCAGAAAATGCTGCATCACCGGCGGCATCGTTTCGGCGAGATTGCTGCCGACGAGCAGAATCACTTCTGCTCCCGCGATATCCGCCAGAGGAAAAGGAAGCCCGCGGTCGATCCCGAATGCCTTGATGGACGCCGCCGCGGCCGAAGCCATACAGAATCGACCGTTGTAATCGATTTGTGACGTCCGCAGCGCAACGCGCGCGAATTTGCCAAGGAGATAAGCCTTTTCGTTCGTCAGGCCGCCGCCGCCGAAGACGCCGACGCCGTCGCGTCCATATTTCGTCTGAGTCTTTTCAATGGCGCGCGCGATTCGTTCGATGGCTTCTTCCCACGTTGCAGACCGCAAGGGCTCGGTGCGCGAATCGCGCACGAGAGGCGTCAGCAGACGATCGGGGTTCGAAAGCAGTTCAACGGATGTCCAGCCCTTCTGGCAAAGACCGCCGCGATTGGTGGGGAAATTTCGTTCGGTGACTTTCCACGTCGCGTCCGTGTCCGATTCCAGATGCATGCCGCACTGCAGCGAGCAGTACGGGCAGTGCGTGGCACAGGCGCGCGCGACCGCGGCGGCAACCGCTTTGGAGGACAGTACCGGCGTCTCCGCCGGCGGATAAGAACGTATCGGCACGTGAATTCACCTGTATTGCAAACGCGTGGCGGGAACCGAGGCGCGAAATAAAACGTCCACGGACAACAATCAGCCGTGACTACTAAAACGAGGCGCCTAAGATCGGACACACACGGTCCCGGCGCATTTGGCCTCGCGTCGGATGAAGCTCGTTTGGCCCCGCGACTTCAGGATATCGATTGCCGGGAATACCGTCCAATTGATTTACTGAATGGAGCCTATCGCGACAAATCTATTTCACCGCTTCGATGCGGAGACGGCGGTAATCGGCCCACCAGGAGCCGTCTTTATATAGAGTTGCGCGGAGACGGTCCTCTATCGTACTAATGAGTGCGGCGCGCTCGGCGGGCGAAATGCCTTCGAACCAGGAGCCCGTGAACATCTCCAGCCATTCCCTCAAACCCCGATCGGGATGCTCGAGTTTGGTCCAGCGTTCGAAGGTCTGGGCAGTACGGATTTCGAACCCATGCTTTTCGAGCAGCGTGGAATATTCGCCGGCGCTCGGATAAAACCAGGGGGATTTCGGCGTCCGGCCGGATTCCGTCAACACCTCTTCGAGCATCTTCCGAATGCTCTCGACATTTCCACGCGCCCCCATCTCCAGCACAAAACGTCCGCCGGGGCGCAGCACGGCGGCGACGCACTTCACGACGGATTCCGCGTCGTGAATCCAGTGCAGCACAGCATTGGAGAAAACGGCGTCGAAGGATTCTTCGAAACGGAAATCGCGCGCCTCCGCCAGTACGAAACGGAGGGAGGGAAAATTCTGACGCGCCTGCGCGATCATGGCCGGTGAAGAATCAAGGCCGACCGCCACTGCGCCCACCTCCGCGATTTTCGCGGTGAGATGGCCGGTACCGCAGCCAAGATCGAGGATGCGTTCGCCTGCTTGCGGATTCAACAAATCGAACAGGCCGGCGCCGGCGCGCCACACGAACGAATGCCGGTCGTCATAGAGCGCGCTATCCCACTTGTGCGGCGTCATTGCGTCACCGCCGGGACAAGAGCGAAGTAATCGTAGATGGTACGTGAAATTTCAGCCACTGTTCTTTCGGAAACCTCTTCGGGACGCGCCGAACCTTTCGTGAAAACCGAGATCGCGACATGTCCCGCATTACCGGGCAGCGTGACCACGCCAATGTCGTTCACCACGCCGCCCACCGATCCTGTCTTGTGCGCGACGTCGGTCCCGAGCGGCAGCATGCCTTTGATACGAGTCTTACCAGTCTGGCAGCGTTCCATCACTTCCCAGAGCTTCGCCGCATATGTCGGAGAAAACAGATCCTTCCGGTAGATGCGCGCGAGCAGCTTCGTCATATCGGCGGGCGTCGCGCTGTCGCGCGGATCGCGCGTCTGGAGGCGGCGCGCGGCCAGATGCTCTTCTTCGGGAACGGCGGCGAACAGGCGATCCCACATGTCGCGCGTCCATTCGGTCTCCGGCGGAAGCGCGCGGATGCCGCCCCAATCCGCCAGCATCTTCGCGATGGAACGATCGACGCGAATGCCGTCGAGCCCCAGGGTTTTCATGCGGCCGGTCACCGCCGCCGGACCGCCCGCTTCGCGCAGCATCAGATCGGCAGCAGAATTATCGCTGATCACGATCGCCATCTCCATGATGTTCTCAATTGAAAGCGCGACGCCGGGATGAAACAGAAGATCGGTGATGCGGCCGCTGCCAGGATGCAAATCGGACGGACGCAGCGTGACCATCTTGTCCAGCGAAAGCTGGCCCGCGTCCGCGAGAGTCATGATCTGAACGGCAATCGGCACTTTCACCGCGCTCGCCTGCGGAAATCGCTGCGCGCCGTTGAGTGATACGTAGCGCCCGCTTTCGATGTGGAGCGCCGCGACGCCGACCGTCGCATCCGTCGTTTTGGCGAGGAATTCGAGCTGCTGCTCGAGCCGCGCCATCGAAGAATCGGAAGCGGAGAAGACGCAGGGCGCAACTATAACGGCCAGAGCGAAAGCCGCGGCTGCCTTCATGTCCTGAGTGTACAGAGCTACTTCGGGCGGCGCTCAATGGTGACTTTGCGGATCACAACCGGCTTCAGCGGACGCTCGCCTTTCACCGGAACCTGAGAAATCTGCGTCGCGACATCCTGCCCGGAAACCACATGTCCGAAGATAGTGTACTTGCCTTCGAGGCCTTTCTGCGGCACGACCGTAATGAAGAACTGGCAACTCGAAGTGTTGGGCTTGCCGCTGTTCGCCATCGCGAGGACACCAGGCTCGGCAAACGTGCGCGATGGATCGATTTCATCGCGAAGATTGGGAATTCCGCACGGCATCCCGTCCTTCACCTGGCCGGTCTGGATCATGAAATCTTTCACGACGCGATGAAACGTGAGGCCGTTGTAGAACGGCCGCTCGGATTTGACGGCGGACTTGTCGTACGTCGCCTTTTTGCCTTCCACCAGCGCGATGAAATTGTCCACTGTTTTCGGACTGGTATCGCGATAGAGCTGCGCGACAATTTCTCCCATTGATGTATCGAAGTGCGCGTAAAGCTCGTATTCACGCTTCGGCTGCTGGGCGGGCAGAAGCAGCGCGCCGCACGCGAGCAGGAGCACAAACAAACGCATCAGTGGTCCCTTCTTTCGATGGTGACTTTGTTGAGAATGACCGGAGTGCTCGGCCGGTCCATGAAGGTGGGCACGTTCGCAATTTTGTCTGCAACGTCCTGACCCGAGGACACGAGACCGAAGATCGTGAACGTGCCGTTCAGATGATTCGCCGGTCCCACGGTGATGAAGATCTGGCAGTTCGCGCTGTTCGGCCGCCCGAGGTTCGCCATCGCGAGCCGGCCCGGTGCGTTGAATCTCATGTCGCTGATTTCATCGGGCAGCGGGTCCACGCCGCACTTGCTGCTGCCGGTTCCGCTCAGATCGCCGGTCTGAATCATGAAGCCCTTGATGACGCGATGAAAAGTGAGGCCGTCATAGAAGCGCTTCTTCACCATATGGCTTCCGGAAGCATCGGCGGATTCTTTGGCGCCCGTCGCGAGGTCGACGAAATTCTTCACCGTTTCCGGAGCCTTATCTTCGAGCAGACGCGTCACGATTTGCCCCATGGAGGTATCGAAAATGGCGTAGAGCCCAGGGCCGGAAGCATTCGGATCGGGCGCGGGCGCAACCGCCGGGGGCGCGGTTTCCTGAGCGAACGAAAGCCCGGCGCATAAAAGGAAAAACAGAATGGATCGCACCATCGATTGAATTTTACACCGCATTTCGCTATTAAAAACGGACGCAACAGTACAAGCAACTGAAACCAATTTTCCGGTACACGCGTAGGAGACAGCAGCAGGTGGTTACTGCGGCGGCGGTCTGTATGAGACTGCTGGCCCCGGCGCGAAAAAGGGCTTTCTTTCAGGCCGGCGCGCTCCCTGAACTCAAGATGTCAACAGAGAGGTTTATCGTGCGTTTACAACGGCAGGCTATTTGTGTGTCCCTGGGGTTGCTGCTCACAGCGGGGCTTTCGATGGCGCAGAGTGCGAACGTTTACGTCGGCGTGGCGACGGCGACTGACGGTTCAAACGGACAGTCATACGACACGTTTGGCGATGGATCCCTTTTCCCGACCCCCAAGCTGAGTGGCGTTTTCCCCAAGATTGGCGCGTCCGTCATGTGGTCGCCGCATCTGGGCATTGGCGCGGACGTGACTTGGCGCGGTTCGCGAACGGATTATGCGGGACTGCTCTACCGCCCGACGTTCTATAATTTTGACGCTATTTACACGCCGATTTCAACGAAGTGGATTGAGCCGGAAATTCACGCCGGCCTCGGTGGCATGCGGCTCGGGTTCTCCTATAAGTCGACAAATTGCGATCCGTTCGGTGGATGCCAGACGACGGATCAGGCTGTAGAAAACTCCACCCACTTCCAGTTGCATCTGGCGGGGGCGGTGCGGATTTACGTAACGGACCATGTATTCCTCCGGCCGGGAATCGATTACCACTACGTGCACAACCTGTTCCAGTTCGCCAGCAACAATGTGCCGGAGTACTCGATGTCGGTCGGTTATAGCTTTGGACGCGACAAGTAAGACAAGAGCGGCGTTGTCTGGTCGCGTCGATGCGGGGTGGAAGGTGTCCTCCACCCCGCATTTTTTTGCATGAGCGCTTCCGCGGAAGCCCTGCCTCACCTGGTCCGTTCTGGTAGTCTGACCTTGAGCCAATGGCCAAAACCGCCAGAGAGATCAGACTTGCGGGCGTCTTCCCGGCTGCGATTACTCCGCACCATCCGAAGACGCATGAGGCGGACTACGCCGGCGCGCTCGAACTGGTCGACTTCCTGACCAACGCGGGCGTCGATGGAATCTGCATCTTCGGCTCGACCGGCGAGTTCATCAACTACTCATTCGCGGAACGCCACCGGCTGCTGTCGCTGGCCGTCAAGCGCAGCCGCGTCCCGGTAATCGCCGGCGTCTCGCATTCCACCATCTCCGGCGCGCTCCAACTCGCGGACGACGCGATTCAGGCCGGGGCCGATGCGCTGATGCTCATGCCGCCTTATTTTTTCCGCTACGGCCAAAGCGAAGTGGAAGAGTTTTACCGGATCTTCGCGCGCGAAACCAGAGACGTTGTCCCGCTTTTGCTCTACAACATTCCCAGCTTCACCACGGGAATCGAAATTGAGACTGTGCGCCGGCTGATTGAGACCGGCCGGTTCGCCGGGATTAAGGATTCGAGCGGCGACTGGTCCTACTTCGAGCAGTTGCTGACCATGAAACGCGAATTGCCGTTCGCGCTGTTTGGCGGTCCAGAGCTCCTGGTCGGTCGGGCGCTCGCCGCGGGCGCCGACGGGGTCATATCGGGCTGCGCCTCCGCCGTACCGGAGCTGGTGGTGAAGCTTGCCCGGGCGGTGGCGATGGGCGATCGTGAGTCGGCGGAGTTCCTGGATTCCCGGCTCATCGAGCTCGCCACACGTGTCGCCCAGTTCCCGTGGCCGGTCGCGATCCGGCGCGCTGTCGAGCTGCGAGGACAGAAATCCGGGCCTCCGAACGTACCTTTATCCGCAGCTAACCAACAGACTCTGCAGGACTTCTCAGATTGGTTTCGAATCTGGTATCAAACTTCACTCTAGTTCCATATGGAAATCTTAGTCCTTCCATGTCAATACTAAATTTCACATATTAATCAATCAGTTACGAGAAATTATTAGCACTCGTCGAGGTCGTGTGCTAATAATGAACTTTGGAATTGGTTCTGGCTTTAACCCCGAAACGATTCCACTTTTTGAATTCTGTTTTCAATTCCCACTTGAGAGGTTTTTGTAATGAACATTCGTCCGCTTTATGACCGCATCGTTGTCAAACGGATTGAAGGCGAAGCCGAGAAGACCAGCGGCGGCCTCTTCATCCCCGAGAGCGCAAAGGAAAAGCCGCAGGAAGGCGAAGTTTTCGCCGTTGGAAAAGGCAAGCGCCTGGAAGATGGCAAAGTTGTCGCGCTGGATGTGCAGAAGGGCGACCGCATCCTCTTCGGCAAGTACTCCGGCAGCGAAATCAAGCTGGATGGCGTTGAGTATCTGATCATGCGTGAGGACGAGATCCTCGGCATCCTCGAAAAGTAGATCCATCAGGAAATTTCAGGAGACATATAGACAATGGCAAAACAGATTGTTTACGCGGAAAATTCCCGCCAGGCGATTCTTCGCGGCGTGAATCAGCTGGCCGACGCGGTGAAGGTTACCCTCGGTCCCAAAGGCCGCAACGTTGTTATTGAAAAGAAGTTCGGCGGCCCCACGATCACGAAGGACGGCGTGACGGTCGCGAAGGAAATCGAGCTGAAGGATCCGCTCGAAAATATGGGCGCGCAGATGGTGCGCGAAGTGGCGTCGAAGACCTCGGACATCGCCGGCGACGGCACCACGACGGCGACGATTCTGGCGCAGGCGATCTTCCGCGAGGGCGTGAAGTCGGTTGCCGCGGGCGCGAACCCGATGGCGCTGAAGCGCGGCATCGACAAGGCCGTTGAAGTGGCGATTGCTGAAGTGAAGAAGATGTCCAAGCCGGTCTCGGGCGACATGATCGCTCAGGTCGGGACCATCTCCGCCAACAGCGACCACACGATCGGCGACCCCATTGCCGAAGCGATGAAGAAAGTCGGCAAAGACGGCGTCATCACCGTTGAAGAATCGAAGACGATGGTGACCGAGCTGCAGACCGTAGACGGCATGCAGTTTGACCGCGGCTATCTCTCACCGTACTTCGTGAGCGATCCGGACCGCATGGAAGCTGTGCTTGAAGATCCCTACATCCTGATCCATGAAAAGAAGATCAGCAACATGAAGGATCTGTTGCCGC
>DASYCD010000224.1:0-36945 GCA_036500405.1 Bryobacteraceae bacterium | reverse complement strand
CGGCCGGCGTCTGAGCGAAAAGCGCGCCCGCAACAAAAAGGCCCACCAGAGCTTTTCTCACAACTGCATTATCCTTCAATCCGCGCACGCTGCTAATTGGGTGAAGGCATTTCAATATGGTCGATAACCAGAACGGGCACTGGTCCCTTTCCGGGCTCAAGCTTAAGCCCAAGCTGCTCCGAAAATGCGGTGAAGATAGAAGGCGCGGAAGTGTCAGTTGCGCTGGCCCCGGCCGCAATGGGATCCACACCCCAGCTCAACTGGAAATCGTAGCGGCCGGTGAGGCCCGTGTTGTCGAGAACAACGCGGCCCATTCCTTGTTGCGAGAGGCTGCTGGCCAATCGGTCCATGGTGACTCCAGTCGCAGTAAGTTGACTGGTAGGTCCATTCCCATTCGAGGCATGCCGCATGGCAATGACGCCGGTCCGTGCGTTGGGATCCTGGTCGCTCATAGTGGAAGGCTTCAGTTTGGAACCGCCCTTTGCAACGGCCAACGTGTAGACCGGAAGAACCTTCGTCTCCATGTGGTAGGCAAACCGGAAGCGCTCAGCAAGGATCTGCTGCCCCATCGGGCGAATCTGATCGAGAGTCAGTTTTCGAAAGGCCGCAACATCGGCGCCGGCAACCTTTGCCTCGATATCGAAGCGCTCAGAATTGGCCCACGACGGAATCCCCACGATCTGATCACTTAAGACCAGGCCGTACGCCTCCCGGATGAAGCTTGATAACTCGAGGTTCGAAAGTCGAATGCCATCTGGCGTCAATTGCATATGGCTGTCGTGATTCTCCGGTTCATGCATTTTCACGGAAACAACATCAAACTTCACGGCGCCAGTTTGTCCGTAGCAGGCAGGGATCACAAGCATCCCGAGGGTCATTGCAACGTAAAGTCTTCTATTCCGCATCGCACTGCTCCTTCTTATTGAGAATTTCCCTACACGTCACGAGTGCTTATCATCATGCCCGCAGCGATCAGCAGAATGATGGAAACGAGCAGACAGACGGCTAACCCCAGCCAGGGCGCCGACCCGTTGAACAGGCCCGTCGTCCGATCTACGTCTGACGTGGCGCTCATGACGTCGAACACGTTCCAGCCACGAAGCGTCTCTGCCTTATAGCTGAGAAAGATAGTCGTAAGCGCACAGAGTCCTATGGTGGCGGCGGTGAATTCTCCTTCGAACAGCTCCGAAAGGAGCAGGCCGATGGCAACGATCACAAGACCGGCCGCGCTCATCAGCGCGCCAAAGGCCAGCGCCTGGCCGAATGGATAAGACTCTCCCACGAAAGGCGAAACGATCGGAATGAGCATCGCGGAAAAGAGTCCGAGCGCGAATGCTTCCGCGCAGGCCACTATCGCGCGAGTGACGAACAGGCGCACGCGCGTCACCGGCAGCCCCAGAGAAAACAAAACAGTGCCTGTCGCTTTCTCCCGGCGCAATCCGCCGAGTGTAATGACCAATGCCGCCAAAACCCAGAGCCCCTCAAGAGAGTAGTGAAAGAGGCCGCCCCAAATGTACGTCGAATAGAAATACGGCGTGCCGGGATTGCGATAATGCTGGCGCGCGACGTCTCCAGGGCCCATGATTGCCGCATAAATCACGACCGATGCCAGCAATGCCAGCGCGCAAAAGAACCGGCTCCGGGATTCCTGCCAGGCCTTCCAAAAGAGGGCAATGCCAACGGATCCGAAGCCTCCGCGCCGATTGGGTGGATCAGTAGTCAACGCGATCACCATAGGCCGCTGTTACGGCCACCACCAGCAAAGTAAGCGTCCATATCGCCAGCAAAGCTACCCAGGGAGTAGTCGCCAGGTTCAGATGCCACGGGCCGGCCATCACGTGAGCCAAATCGAAATATCGCCACCACGGCAGGTGCATATTGATCTGCTCGAATGAGGCGCGAAGCGGTCCAGTCAAATCCGTCGCACGTATGCGCTGCACGTGGCGCTGAATCCACAGGTAAGGAACTCCGAGCAGGGCCAGCGTGGCAAGCAGGCTTAAATAATTGCCGGGAACGAGCGTGTAGCAAAGATTTGCGAGGGCTATGATGCAGACTCCGGCGGCGACCAGCAAGGCAGCGTGGAGAAATATTTGACTGAGGTCGAAGGTTTGGTGAACGACCGCCGACCCGATGACGACAATGAGCACTGCAAACAGGCTCAGTGCAGCGCTCTCCATCAAAACCACCGCCAATCGGGTGAACATCCAGCGTTTGCGGCTGATTGGAAGTCCCAGACTGAATGAGACAGTTCCGCTGGTTTTCTCGCGAATCAAACCATCAAAGGTAAGTACTACGGCGAACAAAGCCCAGACCTGCTGCAGAAAATACACGTAGAGGTAGTCCCAGAGATACCAGCCGTATTCAGGAACCCCAAACTTCGCCCACATGGAGTTGGAAACATTGTGAGTCTGGAAGTCGTGCGTCCACACGCGTATCAGCCCGGCGTGCTGTTGGATCTGGTAGACGCAGACAATGGCCACGGCCACTAACCCCGCGAGAAAGCGCACCCTGGTTTCCAGCCACGCCTTGTACAGGAGCGCGCTCATGATCGGGCCTTCACTTTTTCGAGGAATATTTCCTTGAGTGAAAGAGGAACCACGTCAACGTTTGCAGCCCGCAACATGCGAACGTGTTCGAGAATAGAGTCCACATTGTGGCTGGCGACCAGCGACACCGTGCATCCTTTCGCTCGAATCGTCTCAATGCCCGCCACTCGAAAATCGCGCTCGTCGACAGGCTCGGGAAAGACGGCCTGGATCTGCCGGTATTGCTCCTTCACCTGATCCATGGGCGCGTCCAGTACCAGTTGGCCGCGGTCAATCATGAGCACGTGATCCGCGATCTGCTCCACTTCCACGATCTGATGCGAGGAAAAGAATATGGTGGTTCCCTCAGCGGCCATGGAAACCAGAATCTGCAGAACATCCTCGATTGCAACCGGATCGAGACCTTCGGTCGGCTCATCCAGAACCAACAGTTCGCAACTGCGCGCGAAGCCCAGCAGCAGAGCGAGCTTCGTTCGCATTCCTTTCGATAGCTGGCGAATTTTGCGCTTCGGCGGCAGGCCGAACTGTTTCATCAGCCTGCGTTCCAGGTCGTGATTCCAGCGCGGAAAGAATGTCTTCGTAAAACGGACGATCTGTTCAACCGTCATGTAGTCGTAGAGCCGCTTATCTTCCGCCACGAAGGCGACCTTTTGCCGGATCAGCAGGCTGTCATTTTCCCGGTCAATCCGGTGGCCGAAGATGCTGCCGGTTCCCGAGGTCGGATGAACCATGCCCAGAAGCATCTTGATGGTCGAGGTTTTTCCAGCGCCATTCTGGCCCAGAAATGCGCACACCGAGCCCGCCTGAACGGACAGATTCAGCCCCTGCACGGCCTCGTGCTTCCCATAGTTCTTCGTCAGGCCAACCGTTTCGATCACTGCTGCCACAGAGTTACCTCCGCTGAAAATCTCCGGCGAGTTCGGCTTCCACCAGGCGCCGAATCTCGCCCGCATCGAGGCCCTGCTCCTTCAATCTGTCTACGAATTCCCGGGCCAATCGCTGCCCATCGCGAAACTCTTCGGTCCGCGATTGCCTGCGGCGGCGCGGGGCAATGAACGCCCCCAGTCCGTGCCGGATCTCGAGCACGCCTTCCTGCTCCAGTTCGCGATACACCTTGATGACGGTGTTCGGGTTGACCACAAGGGTCTCCGCCATTCCGCGGATGCCTGGAAGCTGATCGCCCGCCGACAATGCGCCGGTTTCGATGGCGTGGCGAATCTGTTCCTTCAGCTGAACGTAGATCGGAACGCCGGACGACGGATTAGGCTTTCGGAACACTGTACTACAGAGATATCACAGTAAAGCAGGACAATCAAGAAGCGATTACGCACGCTTTTTGCAGCGGCGATTGCGGCTTCCGGGGTGTTTACCGTCCACGCGATCGCGCAGAGAGTATCGCGGCCGTTATTCGATGTCGCGTCAGTCAAGGCCGGGGATGCCGCGGGCTTGCAATCGTTTACTCTCGCCGGTGGCCGCTTTTTTGCGGAGAACACACCTCTGCGTGAGTTTATTAAGTACGCCTGGAACATCACGGACTGGCAGTTGATCGGCGCTCCCGGCTGGGTGGACTCGGAAAGATACACGATTGAAGCGAAAAAACCGAATGCCGGCCTGAATATACGGCGGGACGATCAGCTTCGGCAGATGATGAAATCTCTCCTGGCTGACCGGTTCTCCCTGGTTCTTCACAAGGAGGCAAAGAATGGAATCGTCTATGCGTTGACAGTCGATAAGGGCGGCCTGAAAATTCCTTCACTGCCTTTCCCGGCTGATCCATCTGCCCACAGCGGAACCCAATTCAATCGCTTCGCCTTCGTTGCCGACCACTCTTCGATGGCCGACGTGGCCCTGATACTCTCACAGCGACTGCACTATTTGGTACTGGACGAAACGGGGGCACAAGGAGCCTGGAGTTTTGTCGCGGATTTTTCAAACGGCGATCCGCCCGACGTGCAATATCTGATCTCACAGCTCCCGGGTAAGCTGGGCCTGAAAGTAGAACGAAGGACGGGCCCAACCGATATCTACGTCGTAGACCAGGTGAAGCGTCCGGAACCGAATTAAAGTATTTGAGCGATCCGGGTACCGGATAACAAGGATTGACAATCTTTGTTGTCAGCGGTAATTTGAAATTGTGAATGTTTCGCTCACTCCCCAACTGGAGAACTTCGTTGAGGCGAAAGTCAATTCTGGCCGTTATACGTCCGCAAGCGAAGTCGTTCGCGAAGCGCTGCGCCTGCTCGAAGAACATGACTCCGTGCGGACAGCGCAGCTAACACAATTCAACGAGGAACTCGCGCGCCGTCTCGCGTCACTGGATCGTGGCGAATTCGCCGATCCGGCCGAAGTTCGCGGAAGACTGCAGAGCAAATCGAAAGAGCGCCGGCGCCGACCGTGAGCGGCTATATTCTCGGCACGTCGGTCGAATTTGACCTGGACGATATCTGGGAATTTATCGCCGCCGACAGTGTCGATGCCGCCGATCGCTGGATCGACAAGCTGTTCGATGCTTTCGAGACACTCGCCAGAATGCCAGGAATGGGGCACAAACGTGAAGACCTCACATCGCATCCGGTATTGTTCTGGCCCGTCGGCCGGTATCTCGTCATCTACCGGGCACAATCCGCTCCGATCCAGATCGTTGCAGTCACGCAGGGTTCGCGGGATATTCCAGCCCTCCTGAGACGCAGGCTCTAACCGCCTCGCCCCTCTCCTGTGCTAAACTTAAAACTTCCCGGAATAGTAAAGCCATGCCCAAGCTAAAGACACACAAAGGTGCGTCCAAACGGTTCAAAAAAACCGGGACGGGTAAGGTTGTCCGCCAGCACGCATTCGCGCGGCACATCCTCACGTCCAAGTCACGCAAACGTAAGAACAAGCTGCACACTTCGGTGGTCGCGGATGAATCGGACCAGGCGAAACTGCAGCGAATGATCCCTTACTAAACGGCTCCCGGCCACCCGGCCCGAAGTCCAGGAGATCAGCGAGCGAACGGTGCCACCGCACGTGCCCGCCAGCCGCATTATTGAAACACCAACAGGAGATGAAACGTGCCAAGAGTTAAACGTGGTACCAAGCGGACTGACCACCGCAAAAAGACGCTTGCCCTCGCCAAGGGCTATTTCCTCACCAAGAGCAAACTGCACCGTTCCGCCCAGGAAGCGGTAGAGCGCGCGCTCAAGTTCGCCTATACAGGCCGCAAACAGAAGAAGCGCGAATATCGCTCCCTTTGGATCGTCCGCATCGGCGCCGCCGCTCGCGAAGCCGGTCTCACCTACAGCACCCTGATACACGGCCTCAAACTTGCCGGTATCGACCTCGATCGCAAAGTTCTCGCGGAAACCGCCACGGCCGATGCCTCGCAGTTCACCCTGCTCATCGACCAGGCGAAAGCCGCTCTCGCGTCCGCCGCAAAGAAGTAAAAGATCCAAAACCGAAACACCAAAATGGCGACTACAGTGAAGGAAATCGATCCCCTCGATCACCTCGAGGAGCGCATTCAGAAAGCCGTCGCGCTCGTTCACCGTCTGCGCGATGACAACGAAGCGGCCCAGAAATCCGCCGCCGAAGACCGCGAGCTCTTCGCTATGGAAAAGGCCGACGCCACCAAAGTGGCCGACGCCCTCCGTGTCGATCTCGAAGAGGCCAAAAACACCAACACCCGCCTGAACGCCGAAATCGCGTCGCTTCGCGAGGAACGGCAGCAGGTGCGGGCACGCCTCGAAAAACTGCTCGGCCACATTGACCAGTTGGGCGCGGCGTAAGCGTAGACAGGCCACGCGTCCCAGGCGTAGACCGGCCACGCGCCCCAAGCGTAGAATAGTGTAGAGCCCGCGATGAAGCAGTCTGTTCGCGTTCAGATCTTCAACCAGTCCTACACCCTGCTCGCCGATGGCGACCCCGCCGAAGTGGCGACTGTCGCGCAGGAAATCGACGAGTTGATGGCCAGCATCGCCAACCGCGCCGGTACCGGCGACACCACGCGCGTCGCTGTTCTCGCCTGCCTCCATCTCGCCGATAAGCTCCGCTCCACCGAAGCGCAGTTGCGCACTATCGAAACCAAGTCGTCGCGCATCGCTCAACTGCTCGAGCGCGCGCTCGATGACGCCGAACTCGAAAACGTCTGATGCCGGCTAATTACGACGCGTATCTCCTCGTTTCCTTCGGTGGCCCGGAAAAGCGCGAAGACGTCATCCCGTTCCTCGAAAATGTCCTCCGCGGACGCAATGTTCCCCGCGAGCGCCTGCTTGAAGTCGCCGAACACTACTATCATTTCGACGGCGTCAGCCCGATCAACCGTCAGTGCCGCGAACTGATCGCGGCGCTCAAATCGGAATTCGAATCCGCTGGCATTCAGCTCCCCATCTACTGGGGTAATCGCAACTGGCATCCGCTGCTTGCCGACACCGTTACGCAAATGCGCGCCAATGGCATTCACCGCGCACTCGCGCTCGCCACATCCGCCTACGGCTCTTACTCCGGATGCCGCCAATACCGCGAAGACATCGAACGCGCCCGCGCCGCCGTTCCGGACGCACCCGCAATCGACAAGCTTCCGCCCTTCGCCGATCATCCCGGCTTCCTCTCCGCCGCCGCCGGGCGACTGAGCGCCGCGCTTGAACAACTCCCCGGCGCTGACGTCGTCTATACGGCCCACAGCATCCCCGTCTCGATGGCGCAATCGAGCCCCTACGAACAACAACTCCGCGCCACCGCCGAAAAAGTTCACCAACTCGCCGGCGCCCCCGGGTCGCCAACGCTCGTCTACCAAAGCCGCAGCGGACCGCCCACGCAGCCCTGGCTCGGACCCGATATCGGCGATCATATTCGCCGAACCGATTCCGCGCGTCTGATCGTCAATCCCATTGGGTTCCTCTCAGACCACATGGAAGTCCTCTACGATCTCGATTTCGAGGCCGCCGCTATCGCGCGTGAGCGCGGCATCGAATTTCTGCGCGCAGGCACGGTCGGCACGCATCCCGATTTTGTCCACGCCATCCGCGAAATGGTCCAGACCGCGATGAACAACGGCGTCATCGCCTGCCTGCCGGATTGCTGTCCTCCGCCGCAAAGGCCCGCCGCCCGACCACAATGAAACCTCTCCTTCTCTCCGTCGCTCCCCTCGCCATCGGCTGCGCCATCCTGTTCGCCCAGTCCACCATTCGGAAACCGGCGCCAGCGGGAGTCCCCAACTATACCTATCAGGTCGTCCACACCTACCCCCACGACCGCAACGCCTTCACCGAAGGCCTCGAATTCCACGACGGATTTCTCTACGAAAGCACCGGTCTCAACGGCCATTCCAGCCTCCGCAAAGTCAAACTCGAAACCGGAGAAATCGTCCGCAGCATCGCTCTCCCGCAACAGTATTTCGGAGAAGGCATCGCTATCCTCGGCGATCGCATCGCCCAGCTCACGTATCAGACCCAGATCGGCTTCGTGTATTCCCTCAAAGATTTCGTCCAGCTCAGCACCTTTAAATACAAAGGCGAAGGCTGGTCCTTCACGCACAACGCCAATACGCTGTTCATGGATGACGGTACCGACGAGATTCGCCTCTGGGATCCGAAGACTTTCGCCGAGCGCCGCCGCATCAAAGTCCACGAAGGCTCGCGCCCCATCAACAACGTGAATGAGCTCGAATACGTGGACGGCGAGCTCTACGCCAACATCTGGCAGACCGACCGCATTGCCCGCATCTCGCCCACCACGGGCGCGATCCTCGGCTGGATCGACATGACCGGAATCCTCAGCCCGATGTCTCGCAATGGCAGGGAAGACGTCCTGAATGGAATCGCGTACGATGCGGCGCGCAAGCGTCTCTTCGTCACCGGCAAGCTCTGGCCGAATCTCTTCGAAATCAAAATCGTCCCGAAGAAATAACTCACTGCGGATCAGTGGCAGGCTCCCGCACCGGCAACAACCCCATCTCCTGATAGATCGGCCGCATGACCGCACGCATCTTCGGCAACTCCAGCGTGAACCAAAGCGCGCCCGCCAGACAGCACGCCCCCGCCATCATCAGAGTATGGAGCGGCCCGAACCGGTCGGCCAGCGTTCCCGCCAGCAGACTGCCGAATGGCGTCATTCCAAAAAACGCCGCCGTATAGTAGCTCATCACGCGTACGCGTTTATCTTCCGTAGTCAGCGTCTGAATAATCGTGTTGCTGATGGACGGCCCCTGCATCATCCCGAATCCGACCACCAGCAGCACCGCCAGCGAAATCCACAGCGTGTGCGAGAAACCCAACAGCACCAGCCCCACGCCGAGCAGCGTCGCCGCAATCTGCAGCATCCGCGTCAGCCCCACCACTGTCTTTCGCAGCGTCAGCGAAAGCCCGGACGCCAGAGCGCCAATTCCCGATGCCGCCGTCAGCCATCCCAAAGTAGCCGCTCCGCCATGCAGCACCTGCGCGGCAATCAGCGGCAGCAGCACCGTATAAGGAAATCCGACGAACGCCATCAGCGCAAACAGCAGCAGCACCGAACGCACTGGACGGAACGTGCTGACATAATTCCATCCTTCGCTCAATCCCTCCCACAGCCCGGCTGTCGGGCGCGTCGTCTTCTCGGTCGTGATCCGCATCGCCAGCAGCGACGCAACCACCGGGATATAACTCAGCCCATCGATCAGAAAACACATGCCCTCGCCAACGATCGCAATGACCACGCCCGCGATCGCCGGACCAATCAGCCTTCCACCATTCGCCATCGACGAATTGATCGCAATCGCATTCCCCAGGTCCTGCTTGTCCTCCACCATCTGAATGAGGAACGATTGCCGACCCGGCATGTCGAACGCATTGATCAGGCCCTGCAGCGCCGCCAGCCCCAGAATCTCCGGCAGCGTAATCACGCGCGCAAGGGTAAGAACGGCCAGCGCGAGCGACTGAATCGCAGCCGCCACCTGAGTCCAGACAAGCAGCCGCCGCCGGTCCACGCGTTCAATCAGCACGCCCGCAAACGGCGCGATCAGAAACGTCACGATCTGCCCGGCGAATCCGACCACGCCGAGCCACATCGCCGAATGCGTCAGCCGGTAGACCAGCCACGTCGTCGCGAGCCGCGTCATCCAGCTCCCGATGAGCGAAATGCTTTGTCCGAAGAAAAAGAGACGGAAATTGCGGTGGCGCAACGCTCGCCACGCGTGCGATACGCCACTCAACGGTTTTTACTCAACCATGCCACATTTTTAGAGTGGCATAAAGAAAACCGCACCCACGACTCCGGCGTCAGTTTTGTGTGGGATGCTCCAGACGGTCGATCACCAGAAACTGGCTCGGCGCCTTCGTGGATTCCAGTTTCAGCCCTAGTTGTTCCCGCACCGCCTGCGAAAACGTCGGACCGGTGGGATCGCCCAGGAAATCCGGATACCCTTCCCGCGTGCTGCTGATATCAGGCACAAACTCCATAGCGAAATCGAACGTGCCCGCGAGCCCCGTCTGATCGACAGCCGGCCGTCCCAGATCTCCCAGCGACGTGAGCTGTCTGGCGATAAATTCCATCGTCACGTTTCGCGCCCCGAACCGGAAGCGGCCAGGCGCGCTTGTCGGCATGGGCACCATCCCACCGCACTGCCGGGGAAACCCGGCCGCAACGGTCCCCGCTTCCCCCTGCGTCATACCGGCTGGCAGCACCGTGGTGCACGGCGACTCCGCTTCAGAGTGTTGCCGCAGATGAGGCCCGAATTTTCCGGCCTTCGCCAGACTCACGGAAAAGACGCGCGTTTCCCGCGTTTCGTAATGGCTTTTCAACCCAAACCGGCTCGCCAGCAACGAACGCATCATCAGCCGCATCTGGTCCTTGGTATCCTTCGCCGGATCGCCATCTGTGCGTGCCTCAATGTTGAATCGTTCGCTCATCGCCCATCCCGGAAGCTGCGCCACCATGGCGTCCGCCTCGCTCCCCACCAGATGAAACGCAAAACTGATGTAGGTCGCGAGCGGGAATCCCTGTGCGGCGAAATGTCCGCCCGTTTTCACATACACTTCGCCGGGACCGATCGGCGAAATCGTCTTCTGCTGCACGTCATGTGCGCTCAGTTTCACGGAGATCACATCGAACGCAGGCAGCCTGCCCTCCGCCGCCTGCCCGTGAATCAGCTTTCCCGCTACAAACAAAAGCAGGACCACTAACATGATTTTGACCGCAGTCCGCAACATCCCTTTCCGCCTCAGACGACCGGCATCCGGCATCTTACCTCATTTTCCGCGCTAAAATCAGACAGCAACCGCAATGAAGACTTTCCTTCCCCTCGCACTTTTCTTCATGCTGACCACCACATCTCACGCCGACGAACCAGCCTCTTTTCAGGATGTTACGCAACAAACCTTAAGCCAGGGCTTTCGGGCCACAGCTGTCTATCTCGACGATTCGGGACACCCGTTTGGCGCACGTTTCATCCACGAAAAAACAGGTTTCACTCTCGACTTGATTCAGGTCCAGTCCGTGCCCCAGGCCTTCACCTGGGTCAACAGCTTTCCAATTTCCGATAAGGGCGAGCCACACACGCAGGAGCATCTCCTCGTCGGCAAAGGCAACGTCGGCCGCGCCTTCGCCGCGAGCGAAAGCATGACGCTCTCCCTCTCGAGCGCCTTCACCATGCAGTGGCGCACCTGCTATCACTTCAATACCAACGCCGGGCTCCAGGTCTTCTACACCGGCCTGCAGACGCAGCTCAACGCCCTTCTCCATCCCGATTATTCCGACGACGAAATCGCCCGCGAAGTCCGCAACTTCGGTATCTCCGAAGATCCCGCCACCCACACGCTGCGCCTCGACGAAAAAGGCACCGTCTACAACGAGATGGTCAGTTCGATGGCGAAACCCGACTGGATCCTCTACCAGCAGGCTCTCGTCGATATCTACGGTCACCACCATCCGCTTTCGTGGAGTTCCGGCGGTCTGCCCGAAGCCATCCGCGAGATGAAGCCGGCCGACATTCGCGCTTTCCACGACCATCACTATTTTCTGGCCAACATGGGCAGCGTCGTTTCCCTGCCCTCCGGCGATACGGTGGCCGCGCAGCTCACGCGTTTCGATACGATTCTTAACGCCGTGCAGCCCAACCCGATCGCGCTCAAGTCCCAAAGCGAAGCCGATCTCCCCGCGCCCCAGCCCGCTGCAACCGGCAACATCGCCATCGTCGATTTCCCCTACGAAAACGACCACCAGCCCAGCTACATCGGCCTCTCCTGGCCCGCTGTTCGAAAGCTGAGCAATCGCGATTCCCTGCTCTTCGAGTTATTCGCCAATGCGTTCGGCGGCGATTCCACCACCAACCTCTATAAGCTCTTCGTCAACAGCCGCACGCGCAGGATGGAAACGGGCGCCACCGGCGTCAACGCCTTTGTCTCCGAAGACCAGGGCTTCCCGCTCTTCATCAACTTCGACGAAGTCGCCGCCGCCAATCTCACCGAAGACAAAGTCAAACAGATACGCGGCATCGTGACGGACGAACTCAACCGCATCGCCGCGTTTCCCGATGGCTCGCAGGAACTCAAAGACTTCAACGCCCAGGTCCGCAGCCGTCTCGTCGAACAGCAGCGCTCGCTTTCGAAATTCATCAACACGCCTCCCGGTTTCGGAGCCCGCAACACCGGCTCCAGCTGGATGGACCAGCTCTATCGCCTCAACCGCGAAGGCGGCTTCCGCAAATACGTCACCGAAAAGCCCGATATCGAAGCCATCGATCACCTCCTCGCCGAACCGCACAACCTCTGGCATGACCTCCTCCCTGGCTGGCACATCACGGGCACGGAGCCTTTCGGAGTGGCCGTCAAACCCAGCCCGACGCTTCTCGCCAAAGATCAGCAGGATCGCCTGGATCGCGCCGCCGCCGAAGTGAAACGCCTCGGCGCGCTCTACCAGCTCACCGACGAACAGGCGATTGTGAAGCGCTACCAGTCCGAATACGACGCCACCAGCAAGAAGCTCGACGAACTTGCCCGAACCGCCGCCGACCGCAAATTCCTCGATAACCCACCGCTCACCCTTGACGACCAGCTCAGCTACACCGAATCGAAAATCGGCCGCGCCGTCCCGCTCGTCACGTCATATTTCGACAACATGACCAGTTCCACAACGTCGATCGCGCTGAACCTGGCCTCGGTTCCCGAAGCCGATTTGCCGCTGCTGTCAGTTCTTCCCGAGCTACTCTCGACCTCTGGCGTCATCGACAACGGCAAGCCCGTTTCCTGGGAAGAAATGCAGGATCGCCTCCGCCGCGAAATCCTCAGCCTCGACGCGCACTTCATCTCCAACACGAAATCGCATCGCGTCGAACTCGCGGTCGCCGGCTCTGGCAACGATCTCCCCGAAAGCCGTCGCGCGATCGACTGGATGAACCTCATCCTCTTCCATCCCGACTGGCGTCCCGAAAATCTCCCGCGCCTCCGCGACCTCGTCGAGCAATACGTCGGCCGCGTCCGCACTACGATGCAAGGCCCCGAAGAATATTGGGTGATGAATCCGGTCTACGGCTACTGGATGCAGCAGAATCCCCTCTACCTCACCACCACTTCCTTCCTCACGCGCGAATGGAATGCGGACCGTCTGCGCTGGATGCTTGCCGATATCGCAGACCGCACCGCCGTCGCCGCCGAACTCCAAACTCTCGCGGAAAAAACTGGCGACGACCGCGACGCCATCAAGAAGAACGTCGCCGCTCTGAAATACAAGCCGCTCGCCGATGACATCACTCAACTCGTCGCCGATCTGCCCGACGCCTCTCTCGCCCGCGATACCGCCTACATCTGCCGCCAGCTTCGCGCCGATATCCTGCTCACGCCCGAAGCAGCTCTCACGCGCCTCAACACGCTCCGCGAAACTCTCCTCGCCACCGGCAACGCCCGCATGTGGACCGTCGGCTCGCACGCCTCGCTCCAGCAACTCCAGCAGCCCATCGCTGCTCTCGCCGGCAGCCTCCGCGACGTCTCCCCCGCCCGCGCCACCTACTCCGCCGAACGCCGCATCGACGAACGCCTCCGCCAGCATCAGCAAATCCCTTCGCAAAACGCACCCCGTTACGTCGGACTCTACGATCCCAATCTGACCGGCGGCGTGATGGCCTCCATCGTTCCCTTCACTTCCTACGCAGACACCGGCCGCGACGCCCAGATCGACTACCTCGCCTCCCGCCTTTTCGCTGGCTACGGTGAACACGGCGTCTTCACGAAAACGATCAGCGCCGGTCTCGCCTACAGCAACGGCATCCGCGGCACTCTGCATGATGGCTGGGCCGGTTACTACGCCGAGCGCATGCCGGAAATCCCGCAGACGCTCCACTTCGCAATCGACGTCATCAAAAACGGCGCCCGCGATCCCCACCTCGCCGAGTACGCGATCGCCCTGGCCTTCCAGCCCACCTACGCGCCGGATAGTTACGAAAGCCGCGCCGCCGCCATCGCCGCCGATCTCGCCGACGGCCTGACGCCCGCCGTCGTGAAGAAGTTCCGCGAAAATCTGCTCATACTCCGCAAGGACCTCTCGCTGCCAACCGAGCTCTACCGCCACATGGACGCCGTCTACTCCAAAATCCTTCCCGGCTACGGCAAGACCGACCCCAACGGCGTCTACTTCATCATCGGCAGCGAAAAGCAATTCAAAGCCATGGATACCGACGTCCAGACCCGCGAAGACGAGCACGTCTACAAGCTTTATCCGCGCGATTTCTGGCTTGTACCCGCCGGAACGCCGTAACCGTCCTGTATCATGACGAATTCAGTCTGACGCCTTGTCCCCCGCCAACCCCAGCCCTCTGACCCTGCAGCCTCTGGACGCGGCAGAGGAACACCTGCTCTGCGGGCGCGACGTCGAAATCGGCGCCATTCTCGAATACCTGGATGCCGGACGCTTCACCGTCCTCTTATCGCCTCCCGGCTTCGGCGCGTCTTCGCTGCTGCGCGCCGGTTTGCAGCCGGTCCTGCTGCGAGCCGGAACGATCGTCGCCATTGCCTGGGATTGGGATGGTGGCTCCTTCGCCGAGGGACTTCGTGAGACCGTCGCCGCCGCGGTGCACGATCAGACCGGTATTCCGTTCGCGACAAAGAACCGCGAGCCGATCATCGAACTCCTCGCCCGCGCCCGCGCCGCAACCGGGAAGCCGATCGCCATCCTTCTCGATCAGTTCGAAGAATACCTGCGATGCCACGCCGGCACTGACATTTCGGACGCTTTCGACGCCGAGCTTTCCCACGCCATCAGTTCGCGCGCCGCGCAGTTCGTCATCGCCATGCATCCCTCGGCAGTTGATGAATTCGCGCGCTTCAGCCAGTTCATCCCGAATCTGTTGGGCTATACCGTAACTCTCGCGCCACTCACCCGTGAAGCCGCCGTCGAACTCCTTCGCCGCCGCGGCGTCGAATCCGCGGCTGCCGGCGAAATCGCCTCCGCTCCCGTGGCCGCGATCGAAGGCGGCGTCAATCCCTCGTTCATTGCGCTTGCCGCACAAAGTGGCGCCGCCGGGAACGCCAACCGGGTCATCCTCACCAGCCTCGATCCCGCTCTCGACGAACTGCGACCCTCCGAGCGGCGACTCTTGCTGCAATGGATTCCCGTCCTTGTCACACAGGACGGCCATCGCATCGCCGTTTCATTGAAAGGTTTGACCGACCGGTCTTCCGCCAGCGCCAACGCCGTCGAATCGGCCCTCGCCGCGCTCATCCGCATGGGCCTGCTGCGTCACGTCAGCACAAGGTTCGGAGTACGCTATCTCCTTACCCGCGACGCCATCGCGCCGATCCTGCGTGGCTGGGGCGAACGAATGCAGACAATCCGCGCGATGCGGCGGCAGACGTACTTACGCGCGATCTCCGTCCTCGTTGGCGTGATCGCCCTGCTTGCGGCTTACCTGGTCTATTACAGCGGGAAGTGAAGCGCGCTACATCTTGTAGCGGCCCAAATCCTCTTCGTTCAGGTTCTCCAGCCAACGCTTGAGCTCCTGATTCGCGTTCACCTTATCCGCCACAGAACCCGTCGCTTTCGAAGATTTCAGCACCGAATCGTCCACGAAAATCGGGCAGTCATGACGTAGCGCCAGAGCCAGCGCATCCGACGGACGCGAGTCCACCGAAATCAGTTCGCCGTTGCGTTCCACCCAAATGATGGCGTAGAACGTTTCCTCGCGCAGTTCGCTCACCACTACTTTGCGAATGCCCGCATCCAGCCCCGTCAGAAGCGTCTTGATCAGATCGTGCGTCATCGGCCGGGGAGTCGAAACCTTCTCGATCTCGAGCGCAATGGCATTCGCCTCGTAGATGCCAACCCAGATGGGCAGCACGCTGCTGCTGCCCGAATCTTTCAGGATGACGATCGGCATGTTTGTGATCGGGTCCATCATCAACCCGCGGATCTTCATCTCGACTTCCATGACTTTATTACAGCACAAACGGAACTTCAGCCCGCCCGGCCCCGCCGCCAGCGTAAACTAAACGCGCATGCATTTTGCTTTCTGCGCGCACGGCTCAAACGGCGATGTCCTCCCCCTGCTGGCCATCGCCCAACGGATGAAATCCGCCGGTCATCGCGCGACGCTGCTTGCCGATCACGGATACCAATCCCAGGCCGCCGCATGCAACGTGGATTACATCTCGATTACCACCGCCGCCCAGCAGCAGCGAATCCTCAAAGATCGAACCCTCGTTGCCACACGCTACGCAGAACTTTACGTCGCCCGCCACATCGTCGCCTGGAATCAGCTTGCTGTTGAAACGCTGTCCCCCATGCTGGCCGATGATCTGGTCATCGTCTCAGCGGAACGGCCGCATCTCTGGGCCGATCTCGAACTTCGCAGGCATTCACCCGTAAAAATCGTGCGCGCCCTCGTCGACCTGCCGCCCATCGCATCCGTGCAACCGCGCCGTCTCCCCGAAACCAGCGTTCAAAACACGCTCCGCGCGCGCACGAACTCGACATGGGCCTCTTACCTGGCCGCACAGGGTCGGAGCGCTCCCTCGATCGATCGCTTTCGAATCTACGGCGCCGTGCGCCCATCCATCCCGACAATCGCGCTGTGGCCCGCCTGGATTACCGGAGAGCCGCTCCTGAAGGCATTACGTGCCGCCTTCGGCTTTATGCCTCTGCCCGAATTCGCTCCCGCGCTCAACGCGAAGAGAGACGGTCACATCGTCTTCTATGCGGGGACTGCGGGCACAACCGACGGATGGCTAATGCCCTACCTCAACGCCGCCGCCGCGGCATGCGAAAAAGCCGGACGCTCCGGCATCGTGGTCGGCGCCTCAGAAGGCCCGCTGCCTGCCATCACATTCGCTCCGTTGCCGGAGATTTTGCAAGGCGCTTCCGCACTCGTTCACCACGGCGGTATCGGCACCGCCGCCGCGGCGCTGGAGGCCGGTATCCCGCAGCTCATCATTCCCCGCATTTTCAGTCAACCGACCAACGCGGAATGGTTACGAAGACTCGGCGTCTGCCACGTCGTGAAACCGGGCGACTGGAACGCCGCCCACGCAACGAAATGCATACTCGATATTCTTCAGAATGACAAAATGAAAGCGCGAGCCAGAGAGATCGCCCCACAGGTCAACCGCAAGGCCGCGCTCGATGACCTTTGCAACTTCCTCGAAAATCCATCCAATTGCTGAGCAAGCGCGTGGGGCAGATTGTCAATCTGGATTCCACCCTGCCCCACAGGCCCAACCCTAAACCAATTCCCCAGCCAAAGAACTCGGCCCCGCCCGCGTAATCCGCACATCCACATACGTCCCCGCCAGATTCTCCCGCGGAGAAACAAACGTCAGATTCCGATTCCGCGTCGTCCGCCCCACCCACTGCCCGGTCGATTCATACCGCCCCTCCACCAGCAGTTCCTCAAGCTCACCGACGAGTTCCACATTCTGCCGCATCTGAATCGCCCGCTGCCGCTCCTGCACAATCACGATCCGCCGCGTCTTCTCTTCCTCGGAAATCTGATCGCCCAGTTCCAGCGCCGCCGTGTTCGGACGCCGCGAATACTTGAAGCTGAAGATGCCTTCGTACTTCACTTCTTCGAGCAGATCCAGCGTCTCCTCAAGATCCGCTTCCGTCTCTCCGGGAAACCCGACAATAATATCCGTCGTGATCGCAATCGGCCGCCGCGCTCGCCGCATCCATCCGATCCGCTCCATGTAGACTTCGCGCGTATACAGCCGCTGCATCGCCGCCAGCACTTTCGACGATCCCGATTGCACCGGCAGATGCACATGGTTGCACAAATTCGGATTCGCATCGATCGCGTCCACAATCGGCTTCACGAAATCCCTCGGATGCGAAGTCGTAAACCGCACCCGGCGAATCCCCGGCACCCGCCCCACCTGATCCAGCACCGTCGCGAAATCCCAGCCGGCCGGGGAAGGATCGCGATAACTGTTCACATTCTGCCCCAGCAACTGAATCTCGCTATACCCCAGCCCCGCGAGGCGCGTCGCTTCCTCAATCACGCTCGCGCTCGTCCGGCTGCGCTCCGGACCCCGCGTGAACGGCACCACGCAATAAGAGCATTTCTTATCGCAACCCTCGATAATGGTGATCCAACCCTTATAAGGGTTGTCGCGATTCGTGTACGGGGTATCGAACGCCAGCTCCGTGTCGAGGCTCAGCCCCGTCACCCGACGGTTCCCCGCCTCGAGTTCCCTCAGCATCTCCGGCAGTTGCGTATAACTCGCAGACCCTGCCACCAGACTCACATGCGGCGCCCGCTCGAAAATCTTCTCGCCTTCCTGCTGCGCCACGCACCCGATCACCGCGAAAACTTTCCCTTTGCCGCTCTTCTTAAAATGTTGCAGCCGGTTGAATACTTTCTGCTCCGCCTTGTCCCGGATGGAGCAGGTATTGTAAAAAATGTAATTCGCCTCTTCCGGCGTCGCCACCTGCGAGTAGCCCTCATGCAGCAGCGTCCCCGTGACTTTTTCGGAGTCGTGCGCATTCATCTGGCACCCGAAGGTTTCGATGTAAAACGTCTTTTCCACTCCTTCCATTGTACCGGCGGATAACCGGGCCGCCTCTGCAAAAGTCAAGTCCTGTAAAATCACACGAAAACTCTTTTCTTCCCCTGTTTCCGGTGGTATTTTTGAATTACCTTGCCCGCCCGGCCCTTCGTCACCGAACTCGCCGAGTTACAAAGCCGCCTGCTCGAAATGGGTGGACTGGTCGAAGCCGCCATCGCCACCACCGTCGCCGGAGTTGAAGAGGGCGGAGGCCCCCCCAACGCGAGCGAAATCTGGGCGGTCGAAAATCGCATTAATGAGCTCAACGTCGAAATCGATGAAGTTGCGGTTCGCCTCACCGCGCTCCACCAGCCCGTCGCCCGCGATCTCCGCTTCCTCACGGCCGCCATCAAAATCAACAGCGATCTCGAACGCATGGGCGATCTCGTCATCAACGTCGCCGAGCGCGTCTCCTCTTATCTCGAAGGCGCGCCGCCCCGGCCCGGCATCGATCTGCCCCGCATGTCGCGGCTCGTCCAGTCCATGGTGCGCCGCAGTCTTGATGCCTTCGTCCGCCGCGATGAAGAAATGGCCCAGACCGTCCTCATCGCCGATGACGAAGTCGACGACCTCAAAGACTCTGTCTATCGCGATCTTCTCGCCCGCGTCGAGCGTGGCGACTACCCGGCCCGCGCCGCCTTCGATCTCATCTTCGTCGCCCACAATCTGGAACGCATTGCAGACCACGCCACCAACATCGCCGAAGACGTACTCTTCCTCGTCAAAGGCGTCGACGTGCGACATCACCGCGTCGGCTGACGCGAACTTGTAAACATCAATTCACCGATTCGTCATCTATTTTGGCCCTCCAAATTTTTATACTTGGCTTGAAGTTAATACTCAAAAGCTAAATAACAGGCCCGTTTTGGCGCCCCTGGCCGTCGTGTGTCCAGCCGCCGCGCGTGAGCGGGAAACAGGAGAAACCAACGAAATGATGTCAGGAAAACAATGGCTGTGCCGCGCCGTTCTGGCCGCAGTAAGCGCCGGAACTCTCGCGCTGGCGCAGGACGCAACGGCGGGAAAGGCAGATGCCCAGCAGGATATCGCCGCTCTCCGTGCCATGATCGCCGCACAACAACAGCAGCTCGACACCCTCAAGCACACGCTCGATGAGCAACAGCGCCGTCTCGATGCCCCTGCCCCGGTCGTGAATCGCGGTCAGGTAGCCAGCATCGCCCCCATCTTCCCCGCCGCCGCTCCAGCGACCCTTGCCGCCATTCCGGCGATCCCCGTTCCGCAGGCAGCCGCGCCCGCCGCCGCGTCCGGCAACCCCTGCGAAGGTCCGGCGGACACCAAAGTTCCCGCCTATATCCGCATTGGCGATACCTGCGTCGTTCCTGTGGGTTTCATGGATCTGACCGCCGTCTGGCGTG
The DNA here is from genome assembly GCA_036500405.1 of Bryobacteraceae bacterium. Taxonomy (GTDB): domain Bacteria; phylum Acidobacteriota; class Terriglobia; order Bryobacterales; family Bryobacteraceae; genus BOG-234. The sequence goes on along the minus strand of DASYCD010000224.1, from coordinate 17,046 downwards.
ATAAGGATATGGGTTCCAGCATCGCCACCAACTTTGCCGGCGTTCCCTATAACAACACTCTCGCGAGCAAGCTGAGCGAATTCCGTTTCAGCCCGCAGAACTCCCGCCTCGGCTTCCGCGCCGACGGCAACTGGAAAGGCGCGCACTTCATCGCCTACAACGAGTTCGATTTCAACGGTACCAGCGGCGGCAACAATCTCTCCGTCTCGAATGGTTCGTTCGTTCCCCGCCTTCGTCTTTTCTGGGTCGATGTCCGCAAGGGCCGCGTCGAGTTCCTCGCTGGCCAGAGCTGGACGATGATGACTCCGAATCGTAAAGGCATCTCCGCCATCCCGGGCGATCTCTTCTACTCGCAGGTCATCGATCTGAATTACCTCACTGGTCTTCCCTGGACCCGTCAGCCGGGCGTTCGCGTCCTGCTGCATCTCAACAAGACCACGACCTTCGGCTTCTCCGCGGAGAATCCCGAACAGTACATGGGCGGCTCCTCCGGCGCCGGCTCCATCACGTTGCCCGCGGCCCTCGCGGCTTACAGCGGCGGTGAGCTTTCGAATAACACCAACACGCAGGCCGTTCCGAACATGACGCCGGACTTCATCGCGAAAGTCGCCTTCGATCCGAACAGCCGCATTCACTTCGAAGTCGCCGGCCTTGAACGGAACTTCCGCAGCTATAACCTCGCCACCGGTCAGCGCTTCCACACCGTCGGCGGCGGTGTTTCCGCAAACGCGATGATCGGCATCACCAATAACTTCAAACTGACCACGACGAACTTCTGGAGCGATGGCGGCGGCCGTTATCTCTATGGCCAGGCACCCGACGTGATCGTCCGCGCCGATGGCAGCCTGAGCCCGATCCACTCCGGTGGCTTCACGGAAGGCTTCGAACAGACCATCAAAAACACTTTGCTCTACGGCTACTGGGGCGGCACGTATGTCGGCCGCAATACCGCGGTCGATGCCAACGGAACCACCCCGATCGGCTATGGCTACGGCGGCTCCGCCAACAGCCAGAACCGCATGATCCAGGAAGTCACCTTCGGCTTCAACCAGACCATGTGGAAGAGCCCCCGCTACGGCGCGGTCAACTTCATGGGTCAGTACATCTGGGAATCGCGTTCGCCCTGGTACTACGCTGCTAACCAGGCCGGCGGCAAGAATACCCACATGAACACCCTCTATTTCAACTTACGCTACACGCTCCCCGGCGGAATGCCTTCATTCTAAAGGCCTTCCGAAACAAACGACCCGTAAAGAAACTGAAACACGATTGAAACAAAGGGGTGGCAAACTCGAATCGGGTAAGCCATCCCTGAATAAGGGGATAACAACGATGAAAAAAATTCTTCTCGCGGGAGCGCTCCTCCCTCTCATTGGCGCCATGACCGCCAACGCGGCCAGCACCATCAACGCCTCCGGAGCTTCCTTCCCGGCGCCGATCTATCAGAAGTGGTTCGAGGAATACAAAGCCAAAACAGGCATTCAGGTGAACTATCAGGGCATCGGTTCCGGCGCCGGCATCAAAGCGCTCACTGAAGGCACCGTCGATTTCGCGGCCTCGGACGCGCCCATGACGGACCAGCAAATCGCCGGCGTCAAAGTGAAACCGCTTCACTTCCCGACCGTGCTCGGCGCAGTCGTCCTGACTTACAACATCCCGGGCGTCCCCGCCAAACTGAAATTCAGCGGCCCTACCGTTGCCGGCATTTTCATGGGCGCAATCACGAAGTGGAACGATCCGAAAATCAAAGCCGATAATCCCGGCGTCAACCTCCCCGCGAAAGACAACGACATCCTCGTGGTCCATCGCGCGGATTCGAGCGGCACCTCCTTCATCTTCACCGACTATCTCTCAAAGGTCAGCCCGGAATGGAAGAGCAAGGTCGGCGCGGCGACTTCCGTTCAGTGGCCCGTCGGTCTCAGCGGCGCCCAGAATGCCGGCGTCGCTGGTCTCGTCAGGCAGACCCCTGGCTCCATCGGATACGTAGAGCTGATCTACGCCGTCCAGCAGAAAATGGGCTATGCCGATATCAAAAACGCGAACGGTAAGTGGATCACTCCCAGCTTTGAAGGCGTGACCGCCGCCGCGGCCGGTATGAAAGATATGCCCGCCGATTTCCGCGTCTCCATCACGAACGGCCCCGGCGACAAGACCTACCCAATCTCCAGCTTCACCTGGATGCTGATCCCCAGCCAGATCTCCGATCCGGCGAAGAAGAAAGCCATCACGGACTTCCTGACCTGGATGATCACCGACGGTCAGAAGGAGTGCGAAGCGATGAGCTACGCTCCTCTTCCCCCGTCCGTTGTGGCGAAGGAAAAGAAGCAGATCGCTGAAATCAAGTAGTCGTCCGAACGGAAACAGCCCATGGCCTCCGCCGCTGCAACAACGCCGATGTCCGGTAACTCCGGTTTGAATTCCCTGTCGCGCCGTTTGCGCAGCGGCGACGAGGTCGCATGGCTGATCGTCGTCCTGTTCGCCCTCTCCGTTCTTCTCATCACCGCGCTCCTCGTCGCGCAGCTCTGGATCGGCAGCGCCGCCGCCCGGGATAAGTTCGGCTTCGGCTTCATCACTTCCAGAGTCTGGAACCCGGTCACCGACGAATACGGAGCCTGGCCGTTCCTCTACGGCACTGTCGTCACTTCTGTCATCGCTCTCGCCATCTCGGTACCGGTCGGCGTCGGAGCAGCGGTCTTCCTTTCTGAGCTCGCCGGCGGCAAGCTATCGGACGCCCTCACTTTTCTTGTCGAACTTCTGGCCGCCGTGCCCAGCGTCATCTTTGGCCTGATGGCCATCTTCACCGTCGTCCCTGCGATGCGCGAGTATATCGGCCCCGGCCTCAAAGCAGCCTTTGGATTCCTCCCCATCTTCCAGGGTCCGGTGTACGGCGTCGGCTATCTCACCGCCTCGCTGGTCCTTTCGATCATGATCTTCCCGTACATCATTTCGGTCTCGCGCGAAGCCCTGCTGGCTGTCCCGCGCGAGCAGCGCGAAGCGGCTCTTGCCCTCGGCGCCACGAAATGGGAAACCACCTGGCAGATCGTCATCCCGTACGCGCGCCTCGGCATCATCGGCTCAGTCTTTCTCGCTTTCTCCCGCGCACTCGGTGAGACCATGGCCGTCACTATGGTGATCGGCAATGACATGACGGTCCACACGTCGCTGCTCGCCTCCGGCAACACCATCGCGGCGGTCCTCGCCAATGAGTTCAACGAAGCAATCGGAGCTATCCACCCCGCGGCTCTCATCGAGCTCGGTCTCGTTCTCTTCTTCCTCACTCTGATCATCAACGGTATGGCGCGGCTTCTGATTCTCGTCACCACCGGGAAAGGAGCCCTCCGCGGATGAACTTCCGTAACTTCCGCCGCAAGGCCGTCAACAACGTGATGCTGTCCATCACCGGCGTCTTTGCGTTCATCACCGTTTCTTCTCTGTTTCTGATCCTGGCTTACCTGGTTTATAACGGCGGTAAGTCAGTCGATCTGGATTTCTTCACGCAGCTTCCGAAAAGCACCGGCGAAATCGGCGGCGGCATGGCGAATGCGATTATCGGCAGCGCCGAGATCGTCGGCTTTGCGGCCCTGATTGGTCTTCCCATTGGATTCTTCACCGGCATCTATCTGGCCGAGTGGGGCAACGCCACTTTCTCGTTCCTGGTTCGTTATATGGCGGATCTGCTGAATGGCGTCCCCTCGGTCGTGATCGGAATCTTCGCGTGGACCGTCATTGTGCGTCCCCTGCACACGGCTTCGGGAGTCGCGGGGGGCGTTGCTCTCAGCATGATGCTGATCCCGATCATGGCGAAGAACACCGAACAGTTTCTGCGTGAAGTGCCGCGCTCCCTGCGCGAAGGCGCGCTCGCCCTCGGAGCAGCGAAGTGGCAGACCATCGCCACCGTGGTGGTGCCCGCCGCGCGCAAAGGCATCATGACCGGCGCGATCCTCGGCATCGCCCGCATCGCCGGTGAAAGCGCGCCGCTGCTGTTCACCAGCCTCAACAATCAGTTCTGGAGTAACCCTCTCAGCGAACCCACGGCCTCTCTCCCGGTGATGATTTACAGCCACGCGATCGCGCCCTTCGATGACTGGCATCGGCAAGCCTGGGCCGCGGGCCTTGTGCTGCTTGTTCTGGTTCTCGCCGCCAATATTGCAGCCCGATGGATTATGTCCCGCGGCCACTCCGCGGCAAGAGGTTAAATGAATCTGACGCATACCGCCATGACAGTCCAGCCTCCGGCAACCGCAACCGCTCCGGCAGCCGCCCCGACTCAAGCCAAACTGCGCGCGAAGGGCGTCAATTTCTTTTACGGCTCCTTCAAAGCGCTCCACGATATCTCGCTGGAGTTCCCGGCCAATCAGGTCACGGCTCTCATCGGGCCGTCCGGATGCGGCAAGTCGACGTTCCTGCGCAGCCTGAACCGCATCAACGAAACTCTCGGGAATACGCGGATCGAAGGCGAGATCACTCTCGATGGCGAAGATGTCCTCAAGATGGACGTCACCAGCCTGCGCCGCCGCGTCGGCATGGTTTTCCAGCGTCCGAATCCGTTCCCCAAAACAATCTTCGAAAACGTTGCGTACGGGATTCGCGTGAACGGCCTCGCGAAACGCTCCGAGATGGCGGACGTCGTCGAAAAAAGCCTGCGCGGCGCGGCGCTCTGGGATGAAGTTCGCGATAAGCTGAACACCTCTGCTCACGCGCTTTCCGGCGGCCAGCAGCAGCGGCTCTGCATCGCCCGCGGCCTCGCGGTCGATCCCGAAGTTCTTCTTCTGGACGAACCTTGCTCCGCGCTCGATCCCATCGCCACCGCCAAAATCGAAGATCTTCTCGTGGAACTGCGGAAGCAGTGCACCATCGTCATCGTGACTCACAACATGCAGCAGGCCGCCCGCGTGGCGGATAACACCGGCTTCTTCCTGCTGGGGCGTCTCATCGAGCACGACCGCACGGATGTCATCTTCCGCAACCCATCGAAGAAAGAGACCGAAGACTACATCACAGGAAGATTCGGCTAGGAGGAACGTTTGCGTCGGTTCGAAGAAGAATTTGCCACCCTCAATTCCGCTCTCCTCGATATGGGAGAAATGGTCGCCCGCTCGGTTCACCGGGGCGTCCTTGCGCTTGTCGAGCGGAACGCGGAGTTCGCTTATGATGTCATGCGGGACGAGACGGAAATCGACCAGATCGATCTGCGCATCGCCTCACTCGCCGCGACTCTCATCGCCCGCGAACAGCCGGTCGCCGGCGACATGCGTCTGGTTGTGAGCGCGATCAAGATCTGTACGGACCTCGAACGCATGGGAGACCTCGCGGTCAATGTCGCCTCGCGAGGCCTGTCTCTGATGTCGAAGCCCGAGCTGAAGCATCCGATTGTTCTGACTGAACTGGCAGGCCTCGTCCAGTCGATGGTGCTCCGCAGCCTGGACGCCTTCGTGCGCCGCGACGCATTTCTGGCCGACGAAGTCCTCGCCTCAGACAACGGCGTCGATGCAATGCGCGCCGCCATCCAGCACCAGACCATCGAAATGATGAGGACCGATCCCGACTCGATCGAAAAAGCTCTCGACCACCTCATCGCCGCCCGCAGCCTCGAACGCATCGGCGACCACGCCCGCAACATCGCCGAAGACGTGATTTATTTGGTCAGAGGAATTGACGTCCGCCACCGCTCCGCCGCGTAAGTGGGGCAGACTGCCAGTCTGCCGCCGATTGTGAATCGGCGAGGTCGGTAACCGTAGAGTACTCGCATTAGTTCAAAACTTCAGAGTTATGTCTACACCGATATCTGATCTGGATGTGGGATGGGCTTCCGCCCGACGCGAACGTCCGCGATCCCACTTCAGCCAGTTCAAAAATCTTTCAACGCAATTTCCCCTGAAATCAGCGTTTTACCCCAAACGAGAGCCAATCCCGTTCAAGACCTGTGCTCACATGCAAAAGGGGCGAGTGTCTCACCGGCACCCGCCCCACAGATCCTTGACAATCGAACCCTAAACCTAACTCAGACTATTCGCCGCCGCAAACGACCCGTGCCGTTTGGAAGCCCCGCCCGAGCGCAACACGCCACGCGGCACGGCCTCAAACCCGACATCCATAATTTCCGACCCAGCCAGCGTATGCTGCACAAACCTCTGATCGCGGTGATAGAAGTAAGTTTCCTGCTCGAACGGATAAGCCCGGAATCCGGCCGCCAGCAGCGAATCTGCCACACGATCGTGCGCCGTCATCGCCAGCGCCACATGTGCGCCCGCCGCCGTTAAAATCCGCCGCGCCTTCGTCACGCCCTCAGTCGTTGACGCCTCATCGGAAATATAGATCAGTCTCCCGGCGCCCAATCCATCGCGAGGCCCCAGTGAAATCAGCGCAAACTGATCGGCCGATCCCAATCGCGCCAACCCATGCAAAGGCCCAAACGGATGGAAGAACCGCCACCGCACGTTCTCCTCATTCCAGTCCACATGATCGATTCCCTGCGATCGCCGCAGCGCTTCCGCGAGCCGCCCCATCTGATCGGCGTCCGGCTGGGTCGTCACTTCGCAACCCGCAATCGTCCGGCTCCCGTTCAGCCGCCGCACATCCGCATTGGGAGTATGCCGCAGCCGGTTCACCATCATCCGCATGCCGCCCGAAACCGGACGCACAATCGTCCGGAACCATTGCGCCGGAACGCGCTGGCACTTCATTTGCCGATAGACAATCGAAAGCGGCGGCAGCGAACTCGGAATTACCGCGTGCCGCTCGCGATTCAGCGACCGCTTCAGCAGCCAGAATCCGCCGCCCGAGCGATACTCGCCCGCCATCATCAGGTTGTGCAGCGAAGGTACGCGCACGTGTTCGCCGCCAATCGTCCAGGGCAGATACATCTTATGGATGCATCCGATTACCTGGTCGCCCGCCACGCCGATCGAAAAATCGCGATAACCTTCAGAATTGGGATTTTCTTTATACAGCCAGTCGATATAACTCTGCTCAGCCTGATAACACTCGCGTCCGAACTCGGCCTCCGCAAATCGGCGGTAAGCTTCAGCGAAGCGGTCCTCGTAATCGATCCAGACAGGGTCCTGCGCCATAGCTCCTCTATGCGGTCGATCCCGCGTCGACAGTAATTGTTGTTCCCGTAATCGAGCGCCCTCCCGGCCCCATCAGAAACCCGACGGCTTCCGCCACGTCGGTAGTCTGCGCCAGGCGGCTCAACGGACTTCGTCTTTCGATCTGCTTCAGCTTCTCGCCCTGCAAGCCCTGCGTCATATCCGTGCTCATATAACCGGGGGCAATCACGTTGACCGTGATATTCGCCTTCCCCAGTTCGCGGGCGAGAGACTTCGTAAATCCAACCATGGCGGCTTTCGATGCCGCATAAACCGACAATCCGGAAAATCCGGTATTCGCGATGATCGACGAGATATTCACAATTCGCCCGTCGCCTTTGGTCAGCATCGCGCGGCAAACATATTTCGTGAACAGAATCGGCGCCAGGCAATTGATCTGAAGCATTCGTTCGATCTGCGAATCATGCATCGTGGCGAGCACGCCATCGTCGCCGATCGCCGCGTTATTCACCAGGCCGAACACCGGCGTCGATTCGCCCAGAATGCGCTTCACCGCTTCTCGGATGCCGCTTGCGTTTTCGAAATCGACCGCCGCAAACCGTACATGCCCGTCCGGATACTTCGCGATGATCTCTTCCAGTTGCGGCGAAAGCTTCCGGCCCGTCGCCACCACGTCGTATCCATCCGCCGCCAGCCTGGCGGTTACAGCCAGTCCGAGCCCGCGCGTTCCACCAGTGACGATGACTGTTCGCCGGTCGTTTTTCGCTGGCTCACTCACTGCCGCACCACTTTCCCGGTTCCATTCGTCTGGATTTCGCTCACGAAGCGAATCATCGCCGGAACCTTGTATCCTGGCAGCGACTGAGCGCAATGCGAGGCGATCGCCCGCCGCAACGCGTCGAGTTCCGTGATACCGGCCTCCACCTGAATATCGGCCGCCACCAGCGTGCCGGTAATCGAACTTCGTTTTCCATAAACACGCGCCACGCGGACGCCCGGTATCGTATGCAAAACGGATTCCACCTCTTCCGGTGGAACCTTGTTCCCGCCCACATTAATCGTGCCGTTCGCGCGGCCCAGAAAAAACACGCGCTCATCAGTGAGCCGGACCAGATCGCCGGTGTTTACAAAGCCTTCTTCGTCAAACAACCGGGTATCGCCGGCCAGGTACGATTGCTCGCGCAACTCCGGCCGAATCAGCAGGAACCCTTCGGCGTTGACCTTAAGTTCCAGTCCCGCGGGCGGTGAGCCCAGGAGCTTGCGTGGAAAGCCCGCCAGGCCGTCGTTCACCGTGAACGCCGCCCCTGCTTCCGTGGAGGCATAAATATGCGAAATGCGCGCCTCGGGAAACTGCGCCCGCAGCGCGTTCAGAATCGGCTGATCCACAATCTCGCCGCCGAGCGTGATCTGCCGCGGATGCAGTTCGCGCGCTTCCGCCGTCATCAGGATTTTGCGCCAAAGCGTCGGCGTGGCCGAAATCGCGTTACAGCCGTGCTTCGCAAGATGCGCCAGGCGATCGCCAAGCGGATCCTCGGGTCGTGTGAATACCAGGAGGGAACCCGAAAGAATGCTGTTCAGAAAAACCTGCAGACCAGCGAATCGCGCCAGATCGTAGAGTTGCCCCCAGCGAAACTGACGCCCGATTTCGGGGTTAATCTTCACTGTTCGGGTCAGAGACCGAAAGGTGTGCGCGACCAGCTTCGGAGTTCCGGTCGTGCCGGATGTCGGAATCACCCACCCAGTCGCCACGTCTGCCGATGGATCGGCCGTAAGCTTCTCCGCATCCTCATCGGTAAGGACGGAGTCGGCGCCAAACTGCGCGATCAGTTGCGCTCCCAGTTCGCTGGCGGTTCCCGGCGCCAGCAGCAGAAATCGCGCGGCTGAACCATCGAGCGCGACAACCGCCCGCGCCAAAAGACTGGAGTCGGAGAACCAGAGCGCAACGCTCTTTCCGCGAAACTGATCCCCCTCAGGCCAGTTCGCGACGTCCGCCGCAGTCATCGGTTCGCCCGCTGCGTTGATCCAGAGTGTCGTCTCGGGCGGCAGTTCCCGCATCCGCTGCATCAGCATGCGGTCAAATTTTCCCTGGGCTGAAAGCGTTCATAAATGTCCAGAAACTCACCGAAGGTGCGGGGATAGACCGGCTCGCTCATCAGCACAAACGGGTCGTACCCCAGGGTTTCCTCCAGCCGGACCACAAGCACCGCGAATCCGAGCGAGTCCAGTCCCGATTCGAGCAGTACGGAGTTGTCGTCAAGTGCGGAAACTGCCTCCGCGCCGCGTACCTCCGCAGCTTCTGCCAGACAGGCAAGCACCTTTTCCCTAAGTTGCTCACGGTTCAACGTGTGTTGGCCCACAAGAGTCCCCGTGCTTTCGCTCATATACGCATTGGCGGTTGCACGGGTAATGCCAAAATGTCCCCGGCTGCGCAAAGCGCCACAATTGCCATTGAGTTGCTCTGGTCCTGGTCAATGAGCAGAGGTCTGTTTGACCGTGGGATTGCAACACTTTCTTTCGATACCGAGCAAATCTGGGGCTATGTGGATACTTTCGGCGAACAACAGTTCAGCGAAAGATACCCCGGCGCAATTGAGGCCCATGACCAGCTTCTTGGCCGGCTAATAAAAGGGAATATCCGCGCTACGTGGTTTGTCGTTGGCGCTATGACCCTGCCCGGCAGCCAGGGCGGACGCGACGAGAGGATGGACGGACTTCCCAAGTCCTGGACCAGCAAAGTTCCGGCGGGAACCGAGAACACCGCGCCTCTCTGGTACCGGCGGTCGTTTTTCGATCGCCTTCGCCAGGCGACGCCTCAACAGGAAATCGGACTCCACGGCGGCCTGGCGCATGTGGTCTGGGACCACCCGGAAGTCAGCCGTGAAGTAGCCGAGCGCGAACTGGCGCAGGGCGTGAGAGCCATGAAGGAAGCCGGCGTCACGCCGCTGACTTTCTCTCATCCGAGAGAACGCGAACGCTATCACGATCTGCTGCCCAAATATGGAATTCGTTGTTATCGCAGCCGGACGCCGACGCTGGCGTTCCGTCTGGGCAAGACGTTGCCGGGCGCCGCGCTGCGGCTCGCCGACGAGATGCGATGCGCCGCTCCGCCGCCCGTCTGGCCTGTCCGCAAGAACGGGATGTGGACAGTCCCCGCTTCACTCTTCCTTTACCCGATCGGCCAGTCGCGGACCCGGCTCGCGCCCCTGCAATCGCGCATCGCGCGATTCCGCAAAGGGATCGAAGTGGCCGCACGTCATAAAGGCGTTTTCCATTACTGCTTCCATCCGGATAACCTGGCCGAATCGCCGGACGGCTTCTCCATGCTCGACGAAATGCTGGAGAGCCTGACCCGCGCGCGCGATGCGGGAGACATTGAGATCTCTCCTATGGGCGACATCGCGGAGTTCATGGAGCGTCGCCAGCCAACGTCCGTCAACTGAAAATGCAAAAGGGCAGGCCATCGTCGGAAATGGCCTGCCCGCATGCTCCCCCACCAAACCTGCGTTACGGTACCGGCCACTTCCCCCAGTTCTGGTAACCGGAGTTGGCGTTCTCATGATTGACGGACTGAACGTAAATACTTCTTGTACCGGTGAAATTCGAGAAATTGACCGCGACGGTTATCGTGGCGTTGTTCCCTGACTTCACCGCTCCAAAATCCCACCCTGCGATCGAGCAGTGACTATTACTGATGGCGTAGTTCTGACCCTGACCGACAGTCGCCCACGTCGAACCGTTGTCGTACGCAAGCGAGACTGTGGCTTTGTCGAGATTGTAGTAAAACCAGCAACCGTTCACGCCAGTCAGTCCTGAATTCACGACGGTTTCGGCGCCGGCGAGATCGCCCGAGCCGTTGCCATCCGCGATCGTGATCTGGAAAGTCACGCGCGTTCCGCCATTGTTGGTCGGCACGACGTTTACAATCGAGGGAGACACGCTCCCGGAGCCGGAGCTCTGTTGCGATGTCTGGCTACTCTGGCTAGTCTGACTGGTCTGGGCGGTCTGGCTGCTCGAGCCGCCGCCATTGATGCGGTCAAGTTCCGTCCCCATCTGATAACGGACATTCGCAATGGCATTGATGTCGCGCGTCCAGTTCGTCCAGTCCGGCGCGACCTGGGAGGAAAGACCCAGCGCCCAACTGCCTTCGCCGGCGTTGCGGAGCATTTGCACGTAATCGTAGTCATCCACGCCGTCGCGGATCCACTTCAGCCGCATCGAAGGCGCAACGCCATCGATACCGACCTGGTAGCCGGGATAAACAAGTATGCCCTCGCCAGGATAGTTATTCGAGCTGTACACCCCCTGCGTGTTGACCTGGTTCCACGGGTCGTTGTTCCACGCATCCACTCGCCAATAGAGAAGACCGCTGAATCCGAGAGACTGACTGAGGAACCCCGGCTGAATACGGAGATTCATCGGCGAGAAATCGATCAGCCATTTGGGAGAATAGCCGTCCTGTTCGAGCGCGGTGTAGGACCACACCTCGTCACCTTTGTTGAGCGCCTGCGAGACGTAGTACGGATTGTAGGAAACCGACATCACCGCCCAGTAATCGACGGCTGAACGTCCTGTACCCGAACCGTCGTCGAACAAATCCGGAATCGGAGGCAGAGTCGCCAGGTTCTTCACGCCCGCCTGGTGCAGGGCATTCCCCCACGCGCGGATGGTCGGATAGAGCGAGGTGCAACTGATGATTTCATCCGTACTGTAGACCATCGGGATCAGGTTCGGATTTTGCTGCGAGACCGATGCTTTCAGGGAGGCTACGCTCGGCGGCTGGGACATGTAGCAATAACCGTTGCTGGCGCCGCTGTAAAACGGAAGACCTACTGACTGGAGGCCGTAAGGTACGAGCGTGCTTTGCAGGGAAGGATCGCTGCGCAAAGAGGAAACCCGGTTGCGAAGCATTTCTTTGTGATAGTTGACATCGATGCCTGTCCAGAACAGGAAAGCCGACTTGAGGTACGGCTTTGTCGGCAGCGCGAAGTGCCAGACGTTGACCGTGATGTAGCCGGTATAGCTGCCCTGATTCGCCGTCACCGTGTAGCTGCCGTAGTAAGTGCCGGGCGTCGCATTCGCCGGCACCAGAAGGTCGGCCCAGATCGGCTGATTCTGGTATTGCTGCACGCTGAACGGTACTGCTTCAATCTGAGCGCCATAAATCGGCTGACCTGTGTCGGGATCCTTGAAGGGAATCAACGCATCCGGATACCAGCCAGCGCCCTGTGATTGATTGGGACCCCACCAGTTCACACTGGCCTGGTTGACATACATATATTTCTCACGATAGAGAGTGAACGCTGAGCTGGGTATCACAGCTCCGCCAGGTCCGCTCAGGTCAGAGACCGCGACATTCACGTTTCCCAGTCCACCGGTTGGGGCATTGACCACAATTTGGAAAGACTCGGATTCGTTTCTTGCGGCGTAGAGGTTGACAGCGGATCCGCTGCCTAACGCATCGCTGACGCCAACTCTCACCATCGGGTCGGCTATCCAGACATTGGGCTGTGAAAACGCGGCTGCTGGCAGAAGCGAGAAGGCCAGGAGGGGCAGCAACGTAGTACGGGTATAGTGTTTCATTAATCCTCAAAAAGATTTAAATTTTCCGTCAGTCTGAGACCGCGGCGAAGATTCACACGTCTAGTGGAACGGTGTGCTCGGCTTCTTGCCGTAGTCCCGAGGGATTACAGATAACGACTGCTTCGGTAAAACGCCAACCAACTTCTCCCAATTAAGGCAGTCGGTGGCGTAGCTTCACAGGCACTGGCTGCTCCCGGTCTCTCCCGCAAGAGACCCAGTCAATGCCGACAAATTTATGCCGGCTGCCCTGAAACGAATGAACTGTTTGACCTAACTTAGCAGTGCCTGGAGGGAATAGAAATCGGCGTCAAACCTAAAAACTATAGGAATACACCTTAGTTATTAAACGCACACCTATAGTGGTTAGTTTAATAACTGTACGTATAATTTGTAGTACGAATAACTACTTTTTCGAGGTTGGAGAGAGTAGTTGATCGATCACTGAGGAGAGTTTTTCTACAGTCAAAGAGGCCTCATCGGCCGGTCCAAAATCATTCCGAATCGTGCCCTGTCCATCAATAAAAAAAAGATGCGGAAAATGGATCTGAGGATTGGCTGGAGTGACCTTCATGTACGATGCGATCACCTGACCGCTATCGAAAACGATTGGCCAGGTGAGCCCGTGCTTCGCCGCAAACGACGTGGTGTCGGCCAGGGTGTCCGGCAGAGTCACAACTGAAATGATGCCGATCTTGTCGCCGTACTTTTTCGTAAGCGAAACGAGGGTATCCGCGAGCTGATTGCATTCGGGGCAGGTGGTCAGCATGACGTCGACCAGCAGAACCTTGCCGCGATAATCCTGTGGATCATGCTGCTCAAATTTGGAATCGGGCAGCGAGAATCCCGGCGCGCGGCGGTCCGAAAATTCGTTAGCGGCAGGCGCGAGCAGCGCGGCCGCAAGAAGAAAGGCGATGATTCTCATTTGGAGTTACCGGCAAGTTCGCGCAGTGAGGTTTCGTAGGGGGCGCGCGCCACACCCTTTTCCGTAATGATAGCGGTCACGTACCGGTTCGGCGTTACATCGAAAGCCGGGTTGCGGACTTCGGTTCCTTTCGGCGCCACCGGGACGCCGAACACGTGAGTTACCTCACCCGCGGCGCGCTCCTCGATCGGAATCAGATCGCCCGTCGAGAGCGTAAGGTCGAGGGTGGAGATCGGAGCCGCGACGTAAAACGGAATGTTGTTCTCTTTCGCCAGGACAGCCACGCTGTAAGTGCCGATCTTGTTAGCCACATCGCCATTCGCGGCAATGCGATCCGCCCCCACGACGATACAGGCGATCTTACCGGCGCGCAGGAAGTGGCCGGCCATGTTGTCCGTGATGAGCGTGGCCGGAATGTTGTCGTGCTGCAGTTCCCATACGGTGAGGCGCGCGCCCTGCAGGAAAGGGCGCGTCTCGTCGGCGAAAACATCGACCTTCTTCCCTGCTTCCACAGCCGCGCGGATGACGCCAAGCGCGGTCCCGTAGCCCGCGGTTGCGAGCGCGCCCGCGTTGCAGTGCGTCAGCACCGTCGCGCCATCGGGAATCAGTTCGCCGCCGTGTTTGCCGATCGCGCGGTTGATAGCGATATCTTCCTCGCGCACGAGAATCGCTTCGCGGATGAGCGTGTCGCGAATCTCTTCGTAGGGCTTGCCGCGAAGCTGCCCGTAGAGCTTCTTCATCCGGTCGATCGCCCAGAACAAATTGACTGCCGTGGGGCGCGTGCCGGCGAGCTCTGTGCAGATCGCTTCCACCTGCGGATCGAGCGGCTGCGATTGATCCGCTTTTTCGACGCCGATCGCCACGCCCATCGCTGCCGCAACGCCGATGGCTGGAGCTCCGCGAATCACCATGGAGCGAATCGCTTCCGCCACCTGATGGGAATCGGTGCAGGTGACGTAAGTTTCCTCGGCGGGAATCTTCGTCTGGTCGATCATGACGACCCCGTCGGGGGTCCACTGGATGGTCTCGATCATAAATCCTATTTGTTGGGGCTAATCACGTTTTGCAGCAACAAGACAACCATGGGCAGAGAATTGTAAGCGATGTGAACGATTGTGGAGGCGCGCGTCGAGCCGGAGATATGGCGCACCGTGCCCAGCACAAAGCCCACGAGCATGATGATGAGGCCGCTCTGCCAGAGATTCCCGTTTTGACTCAAATGGAGCGCGCCGAAGATCACCGACGTGATCAGAATGCCGGGGAACACTCCGGCCGAGCCGATCAGAACCGGCTGCAGAAGGCCGCGAAAAAGAAGCTCTTCCACCACCGGACCGACCGTTACTCCCATTACAACAATCGCGATGCGGCTGGCCGGATCGGCGAGCAATTTCACGAACGGCGTTTCGACGTCGGGGGTACCCAGAGCGTATTCCAGGATGGCTCCTGCGACCGACACGCTGAGCCCAACAATGATCAGCGAGCGTAGAGAAAACGGCCCCGGTTTCGACCAGCCCAGCGAATCGCGCAATTTTTTGCCATGGCGCGCGAACAGAAGCTTCAGCACCAGCAGAAGAATCGCATAAGCAACCACTTCCTCCAGCACACCCCACAGTCCGGATTCCGGCGCATGCAGAACGTGCCTCGCGAAAGCAACCGATCCACCAATCGCAACCAAAAACGCGGCGATCGCGAGGAGAATTTCGGCATAGCCCCAGAACGGCTCATCGGGCTGGGCGAGCACGAGGGGAGGCGTCATGATTCGAGGAGCGCGGCAGCCAGCAGCGGAATCATGATTTCGTGGTGACCGGTGAGCGAATAGCCGCGGCCCCCGGACTGCGCGTGCGGCCGCTCCACAACGTTCACGGTGGGCCGGTAGTGCCGAATGAAATCGAGATTCACGGTCGTAAAGTTGCGCAGTTCGTGTTCCAGATTGCGGACAGTGGAAACAGCTTTCAGAAAGACTTCCGGCATCACCACCGCAGAGCCCGCATTGATGTAGACTCCGCCCTGGTTCAACTCAGCAACCATGGTACAAAACAGGCGGAAATCGAAATGCGTCGCGATGCCAAGTGCGGCAGGGTCGCAGGCGGGGTGAGCGTGCGGCGTATCCGTTCCAAAGGCGACGTGGACCGTGACGGGAACGCCAGCTTTCGCGGCCTGCACAAGCAGGCTCGATTCGCGGAATTCCGGAGCGGCGAGGCGATCGAGCGCGCGGCACAACGCAGTTCCGGCGCCGAGAGACGCGTTGGCCTGAATGGCGGTGTTCCATTCCCTGCCCGTTTCTTCGGCGGAGCCGAAGCGCCCATCCGGCAGCACGGCTTCCACGTCTTCACTCGTCGATCCGCAGAGCGCGATTTCGAAATCGTGAATTGAGGCTGAGCCGTTCATCGCGAAGCCGGTGGCGAAACCGCGGCGCATAAGATCGATCAGGACCGGCGCGAGACCGCACTTGATGACGTGGCCACCGAGTCCCCAGATCACCGGCTTCTTAGCGGCCCGCGCCTTCGCGATAGCTGCTACAACTTCACGAAAAGAATCGCCCGCCAGGATATGAGGCAGGCTTTCGAGCAGCCCCTGAATTCCCGAACCCGCGGCGAACGGGCGCGCGAAATCCGCGACTTTCACTTTGCCCCCGCGATCTTTGAGGGAGATCGTCTTCAGCCGGGAAAGATCCATCGGCTGCCGGGGAGAATCGCTCAAGCCATCACCTTCTTCAGCGCCATGCCGGTGAAGCTCTTCTTCGCGCGCATCACCTGTTCGGGCGTGCCGGCGGCGACGATACGGCCGCCATCCTCACCGCCATCTGGGCCGAGGTCAATCACCCAGTCCGCGCTTTTCACAACATCCAGGTTGTGCTCAATCACTAATACAGTATTGCCGAGATCGACCAGCTTCTGCAGCACCTCGAGCAGCTTTCTCACGTCCTCAAAGTGCAGGCCGGTGGTGGGCTCATCGAGAATATAGAACGTGCGGCCGGTCTGGCGGCGGCTCAATTCCTTCGCGAGCTTGATGCGCTGGGCCTCGCCGCCCGAGAGCGTTGTGGAGGACTGGCCGAGGTGAACGTAGCCGAGACCGACGTCCATCAGTGTTTTCAGCTTTGGATAAACCTGCGGATTGGTTTCGAGCAGCGGGAGCGCCTCTTCGACGGTCATCTCCAGCAGGTCCGCGATGGAAGCGCCTTTGAATTTCACCTGGAGGGTTTCGTGGTTGTAGCGGCGGCCGCGGCAGACGTCACAGGTCACGTAGACATCCGGCAGGAAATTCATTTCGATGCGGCGGAGACCGTCGCCCTGGCAGGCTTCGCAACGCCCGCCTTTCACATTGAAGCTGAAGCGGCCGGGCTTGTAGCCGCGTTCGCGCGATTCCGGCAGCATGGCGTAGAAATCGCGGATCGGTGAGAACAGGCCGGTATAGGTCGCGGGATTCGAGCGCGGTGTGCGTCCGATGGGCGACTGGTCGATCCGGATGATTTTGTCGATGTTCTCGATGCCGGTG
>DASYCD010000223.1:0-15057 GCA_036500405.1 Bryobacteraceae bacterium | reverse complement strand
GCATGCAAATGCCGGGGATCGATCGCCCGCGTCAGATTGCGGATGAGATTATTGCGAGTTCGAAACGCGTGCGGAGTTAGTTTCCGCCGCCTCGGCCTCCGCCACCACGTCCTCCTCGCCCACCCGCGTTGAGTTCGGCTTCGGTCCAGGGAGTTTTGCGGTAGGAGTACATCAGGCGCGTTTCTTTCACTTCGGCGGGCTGCACGGCTGCGGCATTGTTGCCGAAGCTGCCTCGGATGAAGGTGAGGATGGACGCGAGTTGTTCGTCATTCATCTGTGAGCCGGCGGGCGGCATCAGGCCGATGGAGCCTTCTTTGCCTGCGGTCATGATGCGAACCAGGTTTGCCGACTGGCCGTTCACGAAGCGCGAGCCGGCGAGCGATGCGCCGACGTGTTCGGCGCCCTGTCCGTTTTCCATGTGGCAGCCGATGCATTCGGTCGCGTAGATTTTCTGGCCTGCGTCGAAGCGTTTTTGCTGTTCGGGTGTGCGGGTTTGCGTTACGACCGGCGGGGCGGGTTTGCCGGGCCAGGTGAGTCCGGCGACGATCTGCTTCGAGGAATCGGCGAGATCGCCGGTGGTTTTCGAGATCGCGATGAGAGCCGCGGGTTCAGCGCTGATCGAGACCGGTCCGGTGGGACCGCCTCGGCCTCGTCCAAATCCGCCGCCGCGGCCTCCATTTGCGTTGGGTACCGCGGAAGCAGCGCCGCGCAGAAGAGCGAGGCGAAGAGGTTCGGGGTGTTTCGTATCGGTCGCGTAACTGAGGATGCGCTCCACGCCTGGACCGTTGCGGCTGCGCATGACGGTCGCCGCCAGATTCGAGATCGCATCGGCGCTCGGCTTCGCCATGGCGGCGGCCGCGGTCGGCGTCACGACCGGCCCTTCCACTTCCATGCCGGGAACGACAGTACCGGCGCGGCCACCGGCGACACCGCCGCCGCGACGCTGCACCACAACAGCGCGAGCCGCGGTTCCGGGCGTTTGCAGCAGGGCCAGCATGGCGTCGGCTTCCTGACCGTTGAGACCGCTGATGGCGGCGTCCACCGTCACATCGTCATTGCCGTATTTGCGAAGAATGGTTTCGATCGGCGCGATCCGCGCATCCTTCGGCATCTCGCCGAGCGAGGCGGCAAGCTGGCGGCGGACGGTCCAGGTGGGATCGTCCATCTTCTTCTGTACCGCGCTTTGGATCGGATTGTTGGCTTCACGCAGCCAGCGTTCGGAGAGGCGGATGGCTTCGGCGCGCACTTCGGACGACTTGTCATCGAGCGCCGTGGTCACCGTGGGTTCGTCGATCGAATTCATGCCATCGAGCGTGGCGAGCGCCTGAATGCGGAAGCGCCAGTCGGGCGACTTGAGCGCGAGCGACTTGAGCGCGGGCACAACGGATTTATCGTTGCGCTGGATGAGAAGCTGCTGCGCGGTGTCGCGCGACCAGCCGTTCGGACTGGAAAGATGCGCCACGAGTTGTGCGGGTGTTTCTTCGATCATGTGCGGTTTCGCTTCAAACTTCGACGTGTCATGCACCACGCGATAGATGCGGCCGTAGTGGACGCCTTCCCAGAGCTTACGCTTCTTGATGTAGTCGCGCAGATAGTCGGTCTGGATGGGGCCATCCTGCGAAACGCCGCGATACATATCGACGATGTAGAGCGTGCCATCCCAGCCGAGCGCGAGATCGACCGGGCGGAAACGTTCGTCGGTGGAAGCGAGAAATTCGCCTTTCGGATGGTAGTCCTTCGCGGTGAGGCGGCCGGTTCCGTCGTCGGTCATCTTCAGCAGGTGGACGATGTTGGTGGGGCCATCGACGACGAACGGCTGGCCCTGCACTTCTTTCGGCAGCGCGGTGCCGCGGAAGATCATGGGATTCGAGACGCCCTGGTAGTAATAAGACGAGCCATCGGGACGCGGCACTTCCTGGCGATAGCCGCGATTCACGCCGAGCGTGGGGCGCACGGGCCAGACCAGCGTCTTCTCCTGATCAACCAGGTTGAAGTAGAGCCCGGTGGTGCGGGTCTCATTCGGATTGCGCATGAAGTAGCGCGGCGGCGTGTAATCGACATAGAGCGGGTCGGTGTTGACGTCGCGATAGAGACGGCCGGCGTCATCCTGCGTCAAGCCCCACTGGCCTCGGCTCAGCGACGGCACCACATTGAATTTGCCGTTTTCCGGATGCAGGTCCCAGTTGTGCTCGGAGACGTAGATCCAGTTGTCCATGCCCCAATAGAGGCCGTTCGCGCCGTGTTCGACAACGCCCTGCGTGGCGAACGTGTTGCTGACCTCTTCTTTGGTATCGGCCTTCAGATCGCCGTTGGTGTCGCAGGCTTTCCAGAGATGCGGCGGCTCGCCGACGAGCGCGCAATTATGATCCAGAATCTTGAAGGCGCGCGGCAGGATCATCTTGTCCATGAAGAGGGTCTTCTTGTCATAGATGCCGTCGCCGTCTGTGTCTTCGAGAATGGCGAGGTCATTGATGGGCTCGAATGAATTTCCCATCGCTTCGCCGCCGACCGACGCCCAACCCTGCATTTCGAGCACCCAGAGACGGCCATCGCCATCGAATTCCATCTTGATGGGATCTTCGATGAGCGGGTCGCTCGCGACGAGCTCGATACGATAGCCTGGCGCCATATAGAAGCTCTTGAGCGCGTCGGCGGGAGAGAGGACAGGCTGCTCGTCGGAAACCTTCTGAACCGCGGCGGGCCAGGGACGATTCTTTGTCGAGGAGAGCGGACCTTTCTTCGCGGCGGTCTGGGCTCCGTTCTGCGCGAGGACTGAGGCCACGACAAATAACAGGGCGACGCCGCAAACGGCGAGAGCTTTTCGGGATTTCATTGGCTGAACCTTCCCGGATAGCATATCTCAGGATCGGGATATTCGTGTACGTTTTCTTAATGGTCGCGCGATAATCGCGCGAGGAATTTGAACGAGTAGATCATGGCTCGATTGCGGAGAGCGCGGGTGTCACGGGGCGCGTCGGGCAGGTTGAACGGGGCCATCTGGCGGGAGGCGGAGTCGTCGCCTTCGTTGGGGTGGAGCGCGATGAAGTAGAGAATTTTCGGGAGATCGTCTGAGGGGACGGCGCGCTGGATCTGATCGAAGACGGCGTAGGGGAGGAAGCGCTCGAGCGGGTCCATTCGATAGATGTCCGCGACGGCGGCGATATAGAGGAGATTGCGGACGCGCTGGAGGGGATCGCCTAGTTTGCCAGGAGCCCAGTCCGGGAGAGCGGCGTAGACGCGATCGAGCTGGGCGGCGGTCTCAGCGTCGGGAACGTCGGCGGGTGCGGCGATGGGGGCGATGACGCCGTCGTCTTTGGGGAGGCGATCGAAGGCAACGTCGGCTAGGTCGTGCGAGGTGACGTCCTCAGCGCGCGGCGGCGCTTGCGGTTTCCAGGTCAGGCCGATGGCGAGCCAGCCGATCAGAGCGAAGGCGATCCCGGGGCTGATGGGCTGCGCGTTATCCCATCGAAAGGCGAGGAAGGCGGCGAGGGCGCCGGCGAGAGCGACCGCGGCGAGGGCAATGAAATCGAAGCGCGTCGAGGGGCCGGGAATCATGGCGGCCTGCATGGCTTCGACGGCGTAGCGTCCGGGGAGAAAAGAAGAGAGGCGCAGCGCCCAATCGGGCAGACTGTAGAGCGGGACAGCGACGCCGCCGATGACGAGCATCGGCAGGAAGACGCATTGGCCGAGCGCCTGTGCGGCAGGGACATTGGAGGCGAGCGTCGCGAGGACAACGCCGATGGCGAGGAAGGCGGCGGAGGCCGCGGTGAATGCGATCCAGAGATCGAGGGGATGTCGCGGGGCCGGCATTCCAGCGGCGACGGCGAGCGCGAGTTGCAGAATGCCCGCGGTGAGGAGAAGCAGGTAGCGCGTGATGAGGATGCCGCCGGGCACGGCGAACCGCGAACCGGGCAGCATGCGGTAGCGCCGCCAGACGCCGCGCTCGCGATCTTCCACGATGCCGAGCGGGAGGCCGAAGCACGCGCCGCCGAGGATGGCTATGGTGAGGAATTCGCCTGTATGCAGCAGGAGCGGGACGCGTTCCGAACGATAGAGGAGGCGGAAGGCGAGCAGGAAAATCGCGGGGAAGAGAAAGCTGTAAGCCAGCGCCATCCGGTTGCGGAGGTTCAGGCGAATGCCGATGGCGATCTGCTGCAGCAAGGCCTGCATGGCGCTGTGGATCTTTCAATGTTAGCTATAAAGTCCGCGCGCGTTTATTCCGATCAGGATTGTGTGGCCAGTGCGGTGTGCAGCATGATCGACGAAGAGGTGCATGAAAAGACGATGCTGCTGAAGGAAGTGCACCATCGGGTGAAGAACAATCTTCAGGTGATCTGCAGTCTGCTTTCAATGCAGATTGACAACGCGCCGGGGGCGTCGTGCGCGGCGGCGTTGAATGACGCGTATTCGCGCGTGCAGGCGATGTCGCTGATCCACGAGCAGATTTATCAGTCGGAATCGCTCTCGGATTTAGATTTCGGAGAGTATGTGCAGGCGCTTTCGCAGCGGTTGTTTGCGACGTATTGCGTGGACCCGGTGCGGATCGGAATTGAGCTGAGCGTGGAGCCTGTGCGGATTGATATGCAGCGGGCGATTCCGTGCGGGTTGATTTTGAGCGAGCTGTTTTCGAATGCGTTGAAGTATGCGTTTCCGGATGGGCGGGCGGGTGTGATTCGCGTTTCGCTGCGCCGGATAGCAGCGGGGCGAATGGAACTGGCGGTGGAAGATGATGGCTGCGGGTTGCCTGCGGATCTGGACTGGCAGACGACGCCGTCGCTTGGGATGCAGGTGGTGCGGACACTGAGCCGACAGCTCCGCGCCGAATTATCGGTGCGGAGCGGGCCCGGCGGAACTTCTTTTCGGTTTACGGCTTGAGCGGTTTAAGGCTTGAGCGAAGCCACGTAGGCCACGACGTTCAGCATGTCGTCCTGGCTCATAGGGGCGACGACGGGCTTCATCAGGCCGGTCCACGAGCCTTTGCGGTCACCCTGCTGCATATCGTAGAGCTGGCGCATCATGTAGCTGGGCGAACGGCCCGCGATGCTCGGCACCGGGCCGATCCCTTTGAGATCTGAACCGTGGCAGAGCGTGCACTGACCGGTCTTCGCGACGGCCTCGCCTTTCTTGACGGCGCCGACGGGCACGTAAGCGATGAAGCCGGAGCGCGGGTTGCGGTACGTCTCGGTCTGTTCGGCGCTTACCGGAACTTCGATGATGCGGTCGCCGAGCGCTTCGGTCTCATTGCCTTCGTTGGCGAGGAAGAGGCCGACGTTGGTGTGGGTTTTCGGCACGGTGGTGGCTTCCTTCACCTGGATCCACTGCTTGAACGGAATGGCGGCGTAATAATCGGCGGCGGCCTTCCGTTCTTCCGGCGTCATCGCTTTGGCGATGGCGATCATGGCGTTCGTATTTCCCTTGCGGGTGTCGGCGCTCTTGCGGTTGCCGTCGGCGAATTCCTTGAGCTGTTCGAGGAAGTATTCCGCCGGGAATCCGTTGACGCCGGCGTTTTCGGCGCGGCCCTGGCCGTTGGGATAGTGGCAGAGAGCGCAGGCGCGAATCTCGGGACGGCGGCCATGCGCAACGATATCGGGCATGGTCGGGTGATCGCCGGGGAACCAGTCGGCGGGACCGAAACCGTCACTCACCTGCTGGCGCGTGAATTCGCCGGTGCTGCCATCGAGATGGAGAGGAACGGGAGCAGGGGCCGGTGCGCCGGCGCCGCGTCCACCACCGCCGCGTCCGGCGCCACCGCCTGGCGCAGCCGCGGGAGGCGCTGCCGAAAGAGGAGTGGTGAATCCATAGGCCCAGGCCGGTGGATCGGCCGCGTAGACGCTCATGGATGCAGCGAACAGGAAGGTGGTGACGAACAGGGTGAGTTTCATGGGCAGTTTCTCCGAACGACTGCCATTATATATAGGTCAGTTCGCGGAGGGCTTCTCGGCGTGATCGATCACGAGAACTTCGACTGGCCCTTTCTGGGCTTCGAGCTTCAGGCCGAGCTGGCTTTGAACCGAATCGAAGACCGAGGGGCCGGCGTCCGGTGGCGCATCGAGCGTTCTGTAGTCAAACCGGAAGTCGTAGCTGCCGGTAATCCCGGTACGGTCGGTGACGGGAGCGCTCAGGGTGTTTGATAGCCGGTCGACCAATTGCGGCAAAGTCGCGTTCTGACCGACGCTCGTATATGAGACGCCGGGAAGTTCTGGCGGAGTATTCCGAAGAAGTCTGACCATCGGACGCTTCGACGCGTCTTCAGGCGGCTTCAGTTTGTGGCCGCTCTTTGCCTGCGTCAATACATAGACATTTCCTTCTCTCGTTTCGCGGCGAACCTTCAGTTTAAAGCGGTCTTCGAGCAGTGTCCTCAGCATCGCCAGCATCTGATCGCGGCTGACATCATCTCGACCCGCGGTCGCTTCAATGTTGAATTGATCTTCCTGAAGCCAGGCGGGGCCACTTAGAATCTGGTGGTGCCGGACGTTATAAGCCTGGCGAATCAGAAGCTCGAGTGTCCAGTTGGTGGATACGAGCCGTCCACCCGTGATGCGGAAGTCCACGAACCGAATACTCGGATCCGGAGATTTCACGCTTGCCGCTTCGAAGGCCAGAGCGGGCTCCTGAGCGCGGATCGGGCTGGCGCTGAAAACTCCCGATGCGATAGGCAACGCGATTGCGGCAATGCTGACGGCGGTCAGCGAAATCTTCCGGGTGAGGTTCATCCGCAGCGCGCGGCGGTTTTTCATGATGACTTCGATCCGTTTCTTCAGATCGGAGCCGGTCACACCGGAGACGCAGGCGAGCGGCGATTCGACGTAGAGCCTGCAGACTTCGAGAATCCCTTCCGCATAGATCTGTGGCCGGACGCCATGACGGAGAACTTCTTCGTCGCAGGCGCGCTCGCGCTCTTCGACCAGACGCATCCCGACCCACCAGACAAGCGGGTGGAACCAGAAGATGGATTGCACCGCCATATGGATGGCGGATGTCAGGTTGTCCCGGCGGCGGACGTGTGCGGATTCGTGGACGAAAATGGCGTTGAGTTGATCCGGAGTGAGGCGTTCTTCGATTCCTTTCGGCAGAAGGAGAACCGGCCGGAGGATACCGACGATGCCGGGCTCGACAACTCCGGGCGCGGACAACATGGGAACGGGGAAATTGCCTGCGACGGGCGTTGCGGATTTGCGGAGCGCGTGAACGCGATGCCATCGAACCAGCCACCAGATCGCAATCCCGGTGAATCCGAAGAACCAGAGAGCGAGTGCGATCTGCGAAGAGTAATTTTTCTGTTCCGGTATGAATACAGCGGAAGTTGGCCTGGTGAGTGGCAGGGCGATCTCCTGCGTGGTCACAATCCACGCGGGTTGCGCCGATGGAATTGATACGTGCCGGGGAACGAATCCTCCGACGCGGAAGAGCAGAGAGAACGGGATCAGAAATTTGATGGACGCGATGAACCAGAGCCGATGGCGAACGTGCGCGGCATTTTTTCGCAGCAGGAGGGCGAGCAGCGCGATGGCTGCCGCGAAGATCGTCGATTGCAACAGATGAGCGATCATGGTTCCTCGCTTTCTTTCAGATCAAGAATTGCTTTCTCGGCTTCCCGGATGTCGTCAAGCGTAAGCCTTTTGGACTGAACCAGGTGAGCCATCACAGGCTGGAGCCTGTCTCCAAACAGCGCGAGAAGTTCGTCGATCAGCCGGCGTTGCGCCTGATCGCGCGTAATCAACGCTTCAAAAATGTGGGCGTGGCTGATTTTTCGCGCTCGATGAAGCGCCTTCTTGGTTTCGAGGCGATAGACGGTGGTCTGGATCGTGGTGTAAGCCGGGCGGCCCTTTTTCGGGAACGCCTCCTGAATCTCGCGGATGGCGGAGGGTCCGCGCGTCCAGAGAACTTCCATGATCTGCAGTTCCAGTTTGGTGAGCTTCGGCAGTTTCATCGCGGAAAAACCTATCTACGTTTGCAAGGCTACTATGGGTATAGGAATTTTGCAAGAGATTTTTCCGCGCGTGGACTGCCGGAATCAGGCGGCCGTATTCACAGGCGCCTGACCACCCACGAATTTCTGGATCTGCCGCACCGCCTGGGCCATCGGCGGCATGAGTTGAAAGATCAGGAAATCGGCGTGGATCGGGATCAGGACGGAACGGCCATCCACGGTGAAGTTCTGCTCCAGGCGAGCGTCGAGAATGCGACGAATCTGTGTTCGAACCTGACCGACCGGTTCAGGCCGGTCCATCAGAGCGACAATCGCGGGACCATCCCAGCGGAACAGCTTGTCTTTGCGCGAAAGATGGCGTTCCAGATTCTCTTTGAATGTGCGGAGCATCCGATCCCCGACTTCGAAACCGAAACGCGTGTTGACGGACTGAACACCCTTCACTACCATCGCCACCACATAGAGCCGCATGCCGCTTTCCGCCGCAGTTTGCATGGCCTGGAGGGCCGAGGGCTTGCAAGGCAGGCCGGTAGCCGGGTCCGGAGCTTCGTTCGATGTCACCTGAATTTCCATCGCAGTCTTCCCTACCTGCCGCTGCAATGACTGAATGGCGCTGTCAGACTCGCGTTTCTGCCGCTCCACTTCCTGGCGGAAGCTGTTTAGGCATTCGCCGAGATGGGATTTCAGGGCTTTGAGGTCGTCGAACGAACCGGCCTTCTCGAAATGATTGCCGATTTCCTGGAGGCGCTGGGCGGAGCGCGTCGATTCGCCGCCGATCTTGAGGGCCGTGTCGGTCACCATCGCGATCACGCTCTGCAGTTCCGCCGCCTGCTTACGGATCAGCGTGGACACGCCGGCGTTGTAATTTTCCATCGTGTGGACGACAGAACCCGCCATGATGAGCAGGTTTTCGGAGGAGACCTCCGCCGCCAGCCGGTCGCGCAGGTCGTTCATTTCGAGGGAGAAATCGGCCTGCTCTCCGCCATCGGCCCGGGCGGCGGAAGAGCCAATCTTTTCAATCAACAGGGAGACGACCTTGCGCAACGTCACTTCGCATTCGCTGGCGTTGAGGAAATTTTTCAGGCTGAGCACTCTCGCTCTTGTTCGGCGGAATCGAGCGTTTGCTTTAGCGCGCAGAAAATGCCTGTTTTTTTTGGACAGACACCAGTGCCGCTGGACAACAGGCTGAGAATCCGTGATGACCTGCACTGCTGCTGCGTGGCGTTATCAAATTTCGTTTTGGATACGTCGATCACGATAAAGTGAAAAGCCGGAGGGCTTTTCATGCTATGAAGAATGCGGCTCTACTCATGCTGTCAATGGCTGTCTCTGCGCTTTCTCAGCCCCAACCGAAATTCGAAATAGCCGACGTTCACGTCAGCAAATCTCCCCAGTATGGCTTCGCATCGTATCGCGAAGGCGTACTCGGCGTACTTGGCAACGGACGTTACATCTACCGTGATGCCACGATGCTTCAGCTCATCGAGGCGGCCTGGGGAATATCCGAAGACACCATTTCCGGCGGTCCAGGCTGGGTCAGTCTTGACTTGTACGACGTGATCGCTAAAGTTCCTGATGGAACAGGGCTAGCGGCAACCAGGCTGATGCTTCAGAACCTCCTGCTGGATCGGTTCGGCCTTGTCGTCGGTCATGGCACACGCCCTCTTCCCCGGTACGTGCTAACCATTGCCCAAGGCGGATCGAAATTGAAACCTGCAAGTGGCTCGGAGACTACTGGATGCCAGCCTCAACCTCCGGGAAATTTCAACATTGCTGACCCCTCTTCCATTCCGAATAATCGAATCTTCTGCCGTGGTCTGACATCCCTCGAAATTGCGGAAAATCTGCGAATGTTGGCGGGCGACTATGTCGGCGAGAATTTGATTGATTCGACCGGGCTCAAAGGAGCCTGGGACTTTAATCTCGAGTGGACGTCTCATGGCGTGCTTGGGGTGAAAGGCTCCGACGCCATTCCACTGTTCACCGCTCTCGAAAAGCAACTCGGATTGAAACTCGAACTGCAGAACGTTTCTGTTCCTTCGCTGATGATTGAAAAGGTGAATCGCAGGCCGGGGCCGAATCCAGCGGGTGTTGAAACATTGCTGGCGGAGGCGGCCACACGGTTCGAGGCGGCCAGTATCAAACTGGCGAATCCGGCTAAACCCTTTAAAGGATTCGGCTATACCGGCGGCACTCAGATGCATGCGGGTGGAACCCTGCGCGATTTGATTTCATATTCGCTGGGAATCAACAGGAACGTCGCCGACGATACAGTGGTGGGGCTCCCTAAATCCGCTGATGAACAGCAGTGGGATATTATTGCCAAACTACCGGAGGCTGGTGAAGGCGCGCCCTCGCTGGTTAACGGAAAGCGGCAACTCCCGCCACGCAGTGTGCTGGCAGAAATGCTTCATGGTTTTCTAATCGACAGCTTCGAAATCAAAACGCACACCGAGAATCGTGAACTCACGGTATACGCACTGACGCTGGTTGGTTCTGAACCGAAGATGACTCGGGCTAACGATTCAGAGCGGTCCGGCTGCAAGCTCGATTACGATGCGCCAAGACCTGCTCCGAATGTATTCGTCATGGACTCCTGCAAAAATCTCACTATGGAAGAACTCGCCGCGTATTTGCCGCAGTGGGCGCCGGCCTGGATCGATCATCCCATCATTGACGAGTCTGGTCTCCGGGGTGGTTGGGATTTTCTGGTGGGTTGGACACCTTCCCCTGCAATGATGCATCTTGCTCCCGCGAGCGCGGGTGTCGCTGACGCAGCACTTCCAAACGGAATTTCAGCCTTTGAAGCGCTGGAGCACGAACTCAAGCTCAAGTTGGTTACGCGGAAGCGTATGATCCCGGTGATCGTTGTGGATCATATTGATGAGAGGCCAATCGAATAGATTTAGTTGGCGGCGATGCGTTGTGCCGGATGTCAATTCGTTCAACCAGCGGAAGCCCGTTGTTGAATCCTATAAGGAATATCGAGCTCAAAGAGGTGGACGAATGGCCGTCGCAAAGATCATTTTTGTAACGATTCTGGTCGCTGGATCGACGGCCCAGGCAGCCTACGCGCAGAGCGCGGGCCACCCGGAATTCGAGTCGGCGTCCATTAAGTCCTGGAGCGGTGAACAGGGGAGTAGAACTGGGGGCAGTCCGCCGCTTCGCTTTACCCCGGGACGAGTCTCCAGCATGAATGGAGGCGTTAGCGTCAAAACGATCATCCAGGCAGCTTATAGCCTGATGGGTTATCAGCTCTATGGTGGGCCGTCATGGATCGCCTCTGACCGGTTTGAGTTGGAAGCCAGGTCGGCCGATTCGGCTGCGGATAAGACCCAGCTGGCTCTCATGCTGCGAACCTTATTAGCCCAAAGATTCGGGTTCCGCGCCCATCATGCGCAAAAGGAGATGGCGGTCTACGCCTTGACTATCGGTAAGAAGGGGCCCAAATTCCAGGAGCTCAAGGATGGCGAGAATCCTCCGGCTCCACCATCCGCGGAGATGTCGAACCGAACATCGATGAGCGGTTTGGTGAACGCATTGAACACCGGCTCGGGTTCGCTGTTTTCGGGCCTTGATCGACCGGTCGTGGACAGGACGGGGTTACAGGGCCGATATTTCTTCGTCTTTCAGCCATGGGAACGGGATCAGGATTTCAAGAATGTCCTCGAAAGGGATTCAGGACTGAAGTTAGAGCCACAGAAGGCACAGGTGGATGTTCTCATTATCGATCAGGTTGAAAAGCCAACGTCCAACTAAGCGTAAAAAATACCTCTTGACGATATTCGTTATAACGACTAATATGGAGACGTGCCCGGGAAGTTGCAGCAGGAAATCGAGCAGACGCGGCCCTTCGAGTTGATCGAAGAGGAAGCGATGCTGAACATCGTGCGAACGGCTGAGGTTTTGCAGCGAGCGATTGCGGGTTTTCTGGATGGTTTCGGGCTTTCAGCGGCGCAGTACAACGTGTTGCGGATTCTGCGTGGGGCCGGGCCGGCCGGCGCGACGTGTTCACAGATCGGGAAACGGATGCTGACGCACGATCCCGATATCACGCGGCTGCTGGACCGGATGGAAGCGCGGGAACTGATTGCGCGGGCGCGGGACGGCGCGGACCGGCGGGCCGTCATCACTCGAATCACGGAGACGGGGCTGGGGCTGGTCGGCGAGATTGACCAGCCGCTGAAGAAGCTTTTCCAGACCCGCCTCGGGACGATCGGCCGGGATGAGTTTGCAAGCCTCACCGCACAGCTCGAAAAGGTGCGAGAGGCTTTCGGACCGGAGACAGAGTAGTTTCAGGAAAGGACAGCAATTATGAGTACAGCAACGACGCAAAATGTAGCGGCGCTCGATCAGGCGCTCAATCAGGCAATTCTTTCGGGCAAGGCGCTCGAAGCGTTTGAGCAGTATTACGCCGAGGATGTGGTGATGCAGGAGAACTCCGAAGAGCCACGGCGCGGCAAGGATGTGAACCGGAAAGCCGAGCAGGAATTTTTCTCGTCGCTCGAGTCATTCAATGACGGGAAACTGGTTTCAAGCGCGGTGAATGGCGATGTCACGTTCGGCGAGTGGTACATGGATGTGACGTTCAAGGGTGGCCAGAACGCGAAGCTGTCACAGGTAGCGGTGCGGCGGTGGAAGGACGGGAAGATCGTCCACGAGCGGTTTTTCTACCACAAGTAAGAGGTGGGGCGGGGCTGCGTCCGTCGGGCTTCTGCTCGACGGCCGAAAGCCCCGCCCTGCAACAGTCTATTTATACGGCCCGAAAACCACCATCACGCCGAGCGTCAGGGTCGTCTGACCGTACTCGCTCGAGGGCGTCGTCCCTTTGTTGAAGAACCGCACGCTCGAAATGTCGTGCCGCGCCTCCGCGCGCATGATGAACATGTCGCTCAGCTTGTATTCGCCAGTCGCCGTGACTTCGCCCAGGTTCTGCGCCGTGCCCGTCGAGAAGCCCTGCGCATCCTTGAAGTATTCACCGCGGCCGGTCAGCGCAAATTTCTTCGTCGCCTGATATTTCGCAGCCACCGCGACGCCGCCCCAGGTCGCGTGCCCGCCGAACGGATCGTTATTCCGGCCGTAGTCGCCGTTGATATAAAAGCTCAGCTTGTCATTCGCATTCACGAGCAGCGTGGTATCGACCAGGTTCCGGATACCGCTCGACGGCAAGCCCGCCACCACCGGATTGTTCGGCCCCACATAGTAATTCACAAACCAGTTGTACGGCCCCTTCACTACCGCCGAGGTCAGACCCACGTTCGTGAACCGATGCCCGCCATCCGTCTCATTCCAGGGATTGACTACCTGGGCGCCTACCGTCCAAACCTTGTTGACCGGCGTCGTCACTTTCACGCCGAAGTGGTAATAGGGCAGCGCCCACGCAAAAAGCAGTGACCGGCTGTAATTCCAGTTTGCATTCGCTTCGATCACTTCCGCGCCGGCTGACGTCACAAACGTTCCGAAATCGATCTCGGTCCCATGCATATTCTTGGGCTTCACAATCGCATACATCTGCTCGAAGTAACGCAGCGCTTTGTGGTCCGCAACCGCCGGGTCGGTCGCATGGATCAGGCGCATAGTCTCGCCCGTGCCCACGTCGAAATGAAATCCGAAAATCGAATCGGATTTATCCAACGTGAACTTGATGAGACTCAGTTCCGGCTGCCCGTTGATGATGTCGAAATTCTGTAGCTGGTTATACGCTCCGAGCGGCGCGCCAGCGGGATGGTTCGTGTTGTCATTCACGTAACCATCAATCAGGCCGCTGAACACGAACCCCTTAAACCTGGGCGGCGGCGTGGGCGCGGGGGCTGCTGCAGCCGTCGCGCTCGAATCGGGCGCCGGCGCCTGATCGTCCGGACCCTCCGCATACATCACGCTCGTTAAAGACACAATCGCCAGCAGGCAAATTGGAATTCTCATGTGACTTCTCCCTTAATTAGTTGACATGAGACGGACAGTTTCGAACGGTGTGTCCGGGCCTCAAGCAGCCAGTTTACGGGCGTGTGAACCCACAAGAGAAATAGAATTCTTGAATCCGCCAGATATGCGGAATGCATGACTGGTAACTGACACGAACGACTAAACTTAGTCGCGAAACAACATCACGATTCAGAATATTCTAAATATCGTAGTATAAGGAAAATTCATACGGATGGGGCCGCAGCCGCACCGCATCCGCTTCGTGCCGCCGCTTGTAATCGATAAAGGTCTCGATCAGCTCCTCGGTGAAGACATCGCCTTTCAGCAGGAAGTTGTGATCGTCTTCAAGGCACCCCAGCGCTTCGTCAAGCGAGGCCGGCATCGACGCCACGGACTTCATTTCTTCCGGCGTCAGATCGTAGATGTCCTTATCGAGCGGCTCGCCCGGTTCGATCTTATTGAGGACGCCATCGAGGCCCGCCATCAGCAGCGCCGCGAATGCGAGATACGGATTCGCCGAAGGATCGGGCGGCCGGAATTCCACCCGTTTCGCTTTCGGGCTCGCCGAATACATCGGAATGCGGCACGCGGCCGAACGGTTGCGCCGCGAGTACGCCAGATTCACCGGCGCTTCGTAGCCCGGCACCAGACGCTTATAGCTATTCGTCGTGGGCGCAATAATCGCCGAAAGCGCGCGCGCATGCTTCAGCAGACCGCCGATGTAGTGCAGCGCCATCCGGCTCAGCCCCGCGTATTCATCGCCCGCAAACAGCGGCTTGCTTTCCTTCCAGATCGACTGGTGCACGTGCATCCCGCTGCCGTTATCGCCGAACAACGGCTTCGGCATGAACGTCACCGTCTTGCCGTACCGATGCGCCACGTTGCGGACGATGTACTTGTACGTCATCATGTTGTCCGCCGACTTCACCAGCGTATTGAAACGCTGATCGATTTCGCTCTGTCCCGCCGTCGCCACCTCGTGGTGATGGCATTCAATCACCAGGCCGCAGCGCTCCATCGTCGCCACCATCTCGGACCGAAGGTCCTGATAGTGATCGGTCGGGGGCACCGGGAAGTAGCCTTCCTTGTAACGGGGCCGGTAGCCGAGATTGTTCTCCTTGCGGCCGGAATTCCAGCGGCCTTCTTCCGCATCGATGAAATAGAAGCCTGAATGCGCGTTCTGATCGAACCGCACGTTATCGAAG
>DASYCD010000222.1:0-37281 GCA_036500405.1 Bryobacteraceae bacterium | reverse complement strand
TCTACCGCCGGCTTGCGATCCGCGCCGTACACATACCAGCCGCGCCCGGTCTTCTGCCCATACCGCCCCATCTCGAACAGCTTGTCCTGCACCAGCGGACGCCGCACGCCCGGCTCAGCGAAATGCTTCAACTCCTGCCGCACCCGCCACGCGACGTCGATCCCCGCCATATCATCCACCGCGAACAGCCCCATCGCCATTCCGAAATCGGTGAGCGCCTTATCCACCTGCTCCGGCAGCGCGCCTTCTTCAATCAGGAACTGCGCCTCATACATGTAAGGAAACAGCATCCGGTTCCCGATAAACCCCGGACAATTCCCCGCCACCACGCCGACCTTGCTCAGCTTCTTCGCAAACCCAAGCGCCGTCGCCAGCACTTCATTCGAAGTCGCTGAGCCCCGCACAATCTCGAGCAGCCGCATCACGTTCGCCGGGCTGAAAAAATGCAGCCCCACCACCGCTTCCGGCCGCTTCGTCGCCGCGGCAATCTCATCGATGTTCAGGGTCGATGTGTTCGTCCCGAGCACGCATCCCGGCGCGGCGATCGCGTCGATCTCCCCGAAGATCTGCTTCTTGATCGCCATGTTCTCGAACGCCGCTTCGATGATCGCGTCGGCTTTCTCGAACCCCGCGTAATCGAGCTGCGGATGAATCCGAGCCATGCGCTCCGCCACACCCTCCGCCGTGAACCGCCCGCGTGTGACTGAAATCTCGTAATTCCGCCGGATCGTCTCCATCCCCCGATCGAGCGCGGCTTGCTCGGTATCGCGTAGCAGCACCTCGACACCCGCATTTGCGCAAGCCATCGCGATCCCGCCGCCCATCGTTCCCGCGCCGATAATCGCCACCCGCGCAATCGGCCGCGCCGCGGTCTCCTTCGTAATCCCCGGAACCTTCGTAACGCCGCGCTCCGCGAAGAACGCATGAATCAACGCACGCGCCTGATCCGAAGCCACGCATTCCGCGAACAACTCCCGCTCCCGCTTACAACCCTCCGCGAATGGCCGCGCCACCGCCGCCTCAATAGCTTCCACGGCTTTTAGCGGAGCCAGCGCCCCGCGCCGTACCTTCGCCGCAAGCGCCCGACCCGCCGCGTAGAACGCCGCATTCCCCTCAGGCGTCCCGAGCTTTTCATTCCGCTCGCGCGTCCGCACCGGCTTCCGACCCGCCACGCCCTTCGCAAACACCAGCGCCTCTTCGAGCAAATCCCCATCCACCACCGCATCCACAATCCCAGCCGCCAGCGCATCGCCCGATTTCACCGGCTTCCCGCTGACGCACATCTCGATCGCCTTCTCCACGCCCGCGAGGCGCGGCAATCGCTGCGTCCCTTCGGCGCCCGGAATGATCCCGAGATTCACCTCCGGCTGCCCCACCACGCCATCGCGCGCGCAAATCCGGTAGTGCCCCGCCATCGCGACTTCCAGGCCGCCGCCCAGGGTCGTCCCATGAAGCGCCATCACCACCGGTTTGGCGGAATCTTCAATTGCCGCCAGCAATCCATGCAGCGCGGGCAGTTTCGCAGGCTGACCCCACGCCGCGAATTCCAGTTCCTTAATATCCGCGCCGGCAATAAACGTGCGTCCCGCGCCGATCACGACGATCGCGCGCACCTCCGCATCGCGATTCGCCTGGGCAATCGCGGCCACCAGCCCGTCCGGCACGCCCGGACTAAGGGCGTTCACCGGTGGATTATCAATGGTCACGACAGCCACGCCGTCGCGTTTTTCCAGCCTCACCAAACCATTCATGAATTTTTCGGTTTCTGAAATGAAATGAGCGACCCGCCCGGAATGCGCCGCACCCAGTCTTCTACGGTATGGGTCAGATTCTGCCGCGCCACGCGCGAATGTTCGCGCGCCAGACTCTCCGCCCGCGCGCCCTCGCGGTTCGCAATCGCCTCAATGATCGCCCGATGGTGCTCCTGCGCGACTACCGAAAGCCGCGGCGAATGTTCCGATTCCGCATGCCCGAACACCAGTGCGCTCGGCGCCGCAAACGGCAGCTTCACCACCTGCGCAATTGCCCGCTTCAGCATCGGACTCCGCGCCAGCCGCCAGATCTCCGAATGGAACGCTTCGTTCAACTCCAGATATCGCGGAAAACTTCGCGCATCGAGCGGCACCATCTCTTCCAGTTGCCGGTAGAGCCCGCGCAGCGCGTCGAGTTCGCTCTCATCCCGCAGCCGCTCCGCCGCCAGGCGCGCCGCCATCCCTTCCAGCGTGCCGCGTGTCTCAATCGAATCCCACACATCCGCCAGTGTGAATTCGCAGACCACGAATCCGCCCGTCGGCCACGGACGCAGCAAGCCTTCATTCGCCAGCCGGTCGAGCGCCAGCCGCAGCGGCGTTCGCGACACGCTGACGTTCGCCGCCTGCAGCCGCGCCGCCAGCGGCAGTTCCGAAATTCGCTCACCTGGCGCAAAATCTCCCCGCAGCAGCATCTCACGAATCGTGAGCACGGCGCGATCGATCTGGCTGATCCCCGGCGAATTCAGCGGACTGGATTGCGGCGCGGTCATAAGCAGACTGGAGCAATCTTATCCCGATCCTTCGTCGCGAAGCAAGATTTTGCATGCAAAAACCGCCATCCACCTTGACTAAACACGCTGGATTGGCAATTATGAATCTGTTTGGCATGCAGAACCAAGGAGTTCGAATGATGTTGAGAAACACGGTCTGGTTCGTGACAGCGCTGGCTACGGCAGGAATAGCATCGGCCCAGGCCCCGGGTGGTTCCGGTCGCGGAGGTGGCCGTGGACGCGGTCCCGCAATGGTTTCCCCGCAGGTCAATCCCGACCACACCATCACCCTTCGCTTCCGCGCGCCGAATGCGAAGGAAGTCGATGTCATCGGCGAAATCGACGGCAAGAACCATCCGATGACGAAAGATGCCAGCGGCGTTTGGAGCGCCACCATCGGCCCGCTCGCGCCGGACGTCTACAACTATCAGTTCCAGGTCGACGGCGTGATCGCCATGGACCCCCAGAATCCCTCCGTCAAACTGGGCTTCGGTGCATTTCCGCCGGCTAATCTCGTCGAAGTCCCCGGCGACGGCGCCGTTTTCGACGACGTGAAGCCCGTCCCCCACGGCACTGTTCGCTTCGAAATCTACGATTCGAAAACCGTCGGCGCGCCCCGCACGCTCTGGATCTATACGCCGCCCGGCTACGACAAGGGCAATCAGAAATACCCCGTCTTCTATCTCCTCCACGGTTCCGGCAACATCGATTCCAGTTGGGTTCTCACCGGCCGCGAAAACATCATCATGGACAACCTGATTGCCGAAGGGAAGTCGAAGCCAATGATCATCGTGAATCCGCTCGGCTATGTGGAGCAAGGCGTCGGCCTCGGCCCGGTGCGTCAGGCCGATGCAGCCGCCACGAGCCCCCGCGGCGGGCAGGGAAATGCGTTTGGTGACGATCTGATTAACGACGTCATCCCCTATATCGAAAAGAATTATCGGACTCTGAAAGATGCCGACCATCGTGCGCTCGGCGGTCTCTCCATGGGCGGCGGCCAGACGATCTCGGTCGGTTTCCCGCACCTCGATCTCTTCCACACCCTGATCATCATGAGCATGGGCGCGCAGAATGCCGATACAACCTATCCCACGTTCTTCGCAAACCCCGCGGAGACCAACAAGAAGCTGAAGCTGCTCTGGCTCGGCATCGGCAAGGACGACAATCTGGTCGGGCCGCTCGAAAAATCACTCGAAGCCACGCTGGTGGCCAAAGGAATCAAGCACGTTCATTCGGTGTCCGAAGGACGGCACGAGTGGGTAGTCTGGCGCCACGCGCTCTATGAAGTCGCGCCCCAAATGTTCCGGTAAACAGAGGAGACCTCAAGACATGTGGAAGAAGATTGCAGTTGTCGTTGCGCTGGGAGCGCTCAGCATCTGGGGACAGCCGCCCGCTGGCGGACGCGCCGGTTCCGGCCGAGGCGGCCGTGGTTTCGGCGGTCCTCCCCCCATCAAGTCGCCTGAGATTTCAACCGAAGGCAAAGTCACCGTCCGCCTCCGCGCGCCTAACGCGAAGGAAGTGACCGTCACCGGTCTCGGCCAGAATGTCACTTTCACCAAAGACGACGCCGGCGTCTGGAGCGCCACAACAGACGCCCTCAAACCGGACGTCTACATGTACCAGTTCCGCGTCGATGGCCTGACCGTGAACGATCCTTCGAACCCGCACCTCGCCACCTCGTACGGCACAGGCGGACGCAGCGTCCTCACCGTTCCGGGCGCTCCCTGGTCCCCGAAGCCTGGCGTTGCGGCAGGCGCTGTCACACGACATCCCTATCATTCCGACCTCATCGGCGACGATCGTGACTTCTTCGTCTACACGCCGCCCAACTACGATCCGCACCGCAAAGAGCCCTACCCGGTTCTCTACCTCCTCCACGGTCTCGGCGACGACGCGCAATCCTGGCTGACGCAGGGCAACGCCAACGTCA
Source organism: Bryobacteraceae bacterium (assembly GCA_036500405.1). Taxonomy (GTDB): domain Bacteria; phylum Acidobacteriota; class Terriglobia; order Bryobacterales; family Bryobacteraceae; genus BOG-234. Next base: position 32,830 of record DASYCD010000222.1, on the reverse strand, counting down.
TCCTCGATAACCTGATCGCCGAAGGCAAAGCCAAGCCAATGATCATGGTGAATCCGCTTGGCTACGGTCACCAGGGCGGCGGCATGGGCCCCACGGACATGATCGTCCACTTCGCCGACGGCCTGATCAACGAAGTCATGCCGCGCGTCGAGAAGGAATACAACGTCGCAAAAGATCGCGACCACCGCGCGATCGCCGGTCTTTCGATGGGAGGCGCCGAAGCCACCTTCACCGGCCTGAATCATCTCGATAAGTTCGCGTACGTCGGCTCCTTCAGCGGCGCGTATGTAATGTGGCCCGGCATCAACGGCGCGGGACGCGGCGGCGGCCGTGGCGCACAGCCTGGCATTCCAGCCGACATCATCGATAAAGATTTCGCGAACCTGACCGCAAAATCCAACTCCCAGATCAAGCTGCTCTGGATCGTCTGCGGCACAGCCGACGGGCTTATCAGCGTCAATCGCCAGTTCAAAGACTGGCTCACCGCGCGTAACGTGAAGTTCACGCAGCAGGAAGTGCCGGACATGGCGCACGTCTGGCCGCTCTGGCGCCAGAACCTGACCGATCTCGCCCCGCAACTCTTCCGCTGAGCGTGGGGTTGGACCATTTTCAGGTTCTAAATCCAGTACTACCTGGGAAAATTCCTTGCTCCACTCGTACCGGATGCGGATATAATCATCTGACATCCGGTGCGTATGGGGGCCACGCAATCGAAGTTTCCGGTGTTGTCGCGACTCGCGATTCTGATCGCGGCCTCCGCTCTCCTTTACGCCGCGGAACTGCCTTCGCCACGCCCTGCTCTGTTTTCCGATTACCCCTTCGACGCATGGGCAGCCGCGCCCGATCATTCATCGATCAAGTGGGAAGTCCATGTGCTTCCCGCCCAGCTCTCCGTTCATCAACGCCTGATTCAACGAATTGAAACGGTGGTTCCGGGCGGCGAACTCGCAAAGCGCCGTGGCCGGGGCGAGCTGGCCGTGCTCATGCGCTTCGAAGATTCCGAAGGCCATCAGTGGCGCGCAGGCAATCACATGAGCCTTGCCGCGGTTGAGCCTGCGGTGAAATCCCAGGAACTGACCTTCACCGCCGCCGCCTTTGTTCGGCCCGGCGATTACCGTGTTTCGATTGCCCTGGTGGATAGTGGAACGGGCGAGCACAACTTCGTCCGCCGTCAGCTTCATATCGCGCCGCTCAAGTCGGATCCGTTACCCAATTCCTGGGCCGGTCTCCCCGCCGTCGAAATGATCCACATCTCGGAGGGCCCGGATTCCTGGATCCTTCCGTCTGTTCGTGGTTCGCTGCAACTGCCCGTGCGTCACAGCGCGGACACGCAATATTCCGAACCGGCCCCACTCCGAGTCAACGCCAGCGCCTATTCAGCCCACACAACAGCCGTGGCGTATGTCCTTCCTTCCGCCCGCAGTCAGAAAACCCCGAACATCGAAATCCTCGTCAACACTTCTCCGTCGGAACGCTACAGCGATACTTCGAGTTCGATGCGCCGCAACATGGCGGCTGTGATTCCAGCCCTCAAGGTTCTCAGCGGCATCGGCGCCAATGTGCATTCGCCGAAAGCCACGCTCATGGATCTGACCCGGCATCGCATTAGTTTCGAAACTCCGGACGCCGCTTCGCTCGATTGGAACGCAGTCAGCAAAGCGCTGCGAGAAAGCAATCCCGCCATCATTGATGCGAAGAGTCTCGCGCGGCAATCTTCCATGCGCGAATATTTCGCCGATGAGATCGCGCGCCGGGCCGGTCAGTCTGGCCCGTCCCGCTGGCTCATTGTCCTCAGCGGCTCGTTTTCCTTCGGCGCGCAGGAGGAAACCCCGCTGCCGCAACTCGCGCCGGATCCCAACCGCCATATCGTTTATTTCCGCTTCGTGCCGCAATTCGGTTCCAGTGGCCTCCCGCTCACAGCTGGGGCCAGCACGCGTATTGCGCCGCCGCGCCGCGTACACGGTCCCACGCCCGGCCTCGGAAATCTCATTCCCTTCGGACCGTCCCATCACTCGAGGGAAGCCGACGCCCTTTTCCCCGACGATTTTGAGCGTATCCTCAAAACTATGGGCGCACAGGTCGTGACCGTCACGAATCCGGAAGCATTCCGCAAGTCTCTGGCATCTCTCCTCGATCAGATCTCCGCCGATTAGCGCATCGGGTCTGCTCGATGAAATCTGCCGCGCTTCTGTTTTGTCTTTTCTTTGCCGTTTCCGCGCATGCCCAGCGTGGCGGCAACCCGCTGTTCTCCCGCTATCCATTCGACGCCTGGGCCGTTGAAAACGCGAAGCCCGCCATTCGCTGGAATACCGAACTCGAAACCGCGCATCTCACGCCCCACCAGCGCCTTTCCGCGCGGCTCCGAATTCAGGTCGATGATTCCGAACTGAAGCGTCACCCCGGCGGCCAGTTCATTGCGTTTGTCCGCATCGAAGACGCGTCCGGCGCGCGTCATCAGACGGCCAATACCCTATGGGTCGGACCTGTGAACCACAGTGACTTGACCGTGACCTTCAGCGCCTTTTTTCTTCCCGGTGACTACGTCGTCTCGCTCGCCGTCTGCGATCCGAAGACTCTCGCCCACAGCTTCACGCGCCGTCGCTATCGAGTCGCGCCGGTCAGATCGGACCCGCTGGCAGTTGCATGGAAAGATCTGCCGGCGGTCGAGTTCATCCAGCCGGATTTCATCCCGTACTCTTGGTATCAGCCGCAGTTGCGCTCGGTGATCCGGTTGCCGGTCGCGAATGAGAAGCCCCTTCGTATTGAACTGCTCGTCAACATCACGCCTTCGAATCTCGGCTCGCTCAGCCAGTTCCGCGCCAACATGCAGGTGGTCGTTCCATCCATGAAGGTGCTGATGGGAATCGATCCCGCCGGCGGGTCCGTCGGACTCAGCATTGCGGACATCAACCGTCAGACCCTCCTCTACCAGCAGCCCAATCTCCGCATTTCGAATATTGGCCGGGGAGCAGGCAGCGAATGGTCCCATCTCCGCGCCATCCTCAACGACTTCAGCACCGCGAAAGTGGAAGCCCAGACGCTGGCGGGCCAGCGGCGCATGCTGAGCTTCGTATCGAGTACTGTTTCGAGCCTGCTCGCGCCCACCGATCCACCGCGCGTCCTGATCGTGTTGAGCGCCCCCGTCAATTTCACCCATCAGGAAACCACGCCGCCGCCGGAGCTTCCCCCGGACCCACGCCGCCACGTCTTCTATCTCCGCTATGCCCAGTTCGCCCCGCCCCACACCGTGGAATGGCGCGACGGCTTATTCGCCGACGACATCGAGCGCATCCTTCGCCCACAGGGCGCCCGCATCTTCCGTATCACTACCCCCGAACAATTCCGGAAAGCCCTCGCCGCGATTCTTAGCGAGATTGCATCGATCTGACCGCTCAGGAAACCAGCGCGGGGTTGATGACGGGAGGGGCCGCTGGTTAATCTGATCCAATAGAGAGGCAATGATGCTGCCGATAGCTGCTGTATTTGCGGTGCTCGCCGCGGGATCAGGGAACAACGAACTGCAGGTGCGGGGACTTCAGCAGATTCCTGCGCAGCCGCAACAAACCATCACCGCTGTCACCGTTGATTCGAATGGCAACGTGATAGCGACCGGGCAAAATAGCCTCGGCGGTTTCATCAGCAAGCTGGATAGTTCCGGCAATTTGGTATTCACTCTGAGCGAAGTCGGAGCCTCCGGTTCCGGCGTCGCGGCCGACGCCAATGGAGACGTCTATTGGATCGGCGCGGCGGACCCGATGGATTTTCCATTCCCGTTTACCAGCTCGGTGCTGGGTTCGCCCTCAGCTGAAAGTGTTCCCGGGTTTGTCGTCAAGTTCCACAGCGCTGATGGATCGATCGCGTGGGCAACAGAGATCGGCGCGATGAATCCGTATTCGGTGGCGATTGGGTCCGATGGCGGCGTTGTAGTCGCAGGCTATGCCGATGGAGCCAACGCGTCTGTTACTCCTGGCGCATATGCTGTTTCGGTCGTCGCGCCCGCCGTTCCAGTCGAGGTCGTTAAATTCTCACCCGCTGGAACTTTGATCTTCGCGGCTACCTATGGCGGCAGCGTGACTGCCGTCCCTGCCGCAACGCTGCCGTGTGACCTGCGGCTCGTTTATGTCACAGCATGCCCGCATATCAGTGTTAACAGTGTTCTCATTGATCCGCAAAACCATATTTGGATTGCGGGTTCCGCAAACGTCAGCGATTTGCCTGTCACCTCTACCGCGCTGAACACCGTGTGCATCTGCGGCAACGAGCCTTATGACGGATATCTTGCCGAGCTCAGCGCCGATGGCTCGAAGTTGCTCTATGGCAGTTACGTTCACGCCAGTTCGCAGGGTGGTTCCATCGGCGCCGCTGCGATGGATGCGGACGGAAACATCTGGCTCGCCGGGAACTCACCTTCAAATATCGTGGCGAACGGTGTTCCTTTAGCGACCACCGGTTTCCTCATGAAGTACGATCCCTCGGCGCATCAAATCGCAAAAGAAATACACGCCGCCGTCGGCATCGTTCCGGCTTATATTACGGACATCGCCGTGGGCAGCGATGGAACGGTCGCAATCGCCGGAGTTCCCGCTCCGGATTCCCCCTCGCAGGCGGCCACGGCGCAGGGTTACGTGGAAACTTTTGACGGAAGTCTTCCTGGCGGCGCCGCTCCACTCGTGACCGGAGTGATTCCGCTCGATGGCAATGCAATGGGTACAGGACTCGCCGCTGAAGTCTCCGGCAGTTTCGTTGTCGCCGGACCGGCCAGCATCGTTACTGAACTTGGCCCGTCAGGACCGGTTTCGCCAGTGATCGTATCGGTGACCGGCAGCGCAACGCCTGGCGCCGCAACGGGACAGATCAGCCAGGGGCAGATCATCACGATATTCGGCCACGACCTCGGGCCAGGAATTGCGGTGACAGCCGGCGTTTCAGGAAAACCACGCGCGTTTCCCACCAGTCTTGCCGGCGCACAGGTTTTCGCCGGAAGCGTACCCGCCCCGCTGCTTTACGTATCGGAAAGCCAGATCAACGCAATCGTGCCGTTCGGAATAACGGAGCCCAGTACAGTCACCCTGACGGTCCATAACAATGGCGCCGTTTCCGGTCCGGCCCGGCTTGGACTCGTCGCGGCCACACCGGGAGTATTTACGACTCTGGACACTTCGCAGCGCTATCCAGTTGCGGCGGCCCTGAATCAGGATGGAACAATCAATAGTTCAACCAACCCAGCGGCCCCTGGCAGCATCATGACGATCTTCGCGACAGGCCTCGGCGCCATGACGACTCAACCGGCGGATGGGGTCCTGCTCCCCGAAACTGGATTGCCATCGCTGGTGAACCCGGTACTCCTCGGCTCGGGTGCGCAGTTCCTCGATATTCTCTACGCCGGACCTGCCCCCGATGAAGTAGCCGGATTGATGCAAATCAATTTTCGTTTGCCCGCGACAAGCGCGGGAGCATCGCCGATTGTGATGTTCGCCGGTAGTTGGATCAGCCAGTATTTTATGGTCTGGGTGGCTGGGAATTAATCCAGGCGATCTGGAGCGTTTGGGTCGCCGCCCCAGCCACCCTTGCGTGCTGAATGCAGTTCACCGCGCCGAAAGCTGCTATTACCTCCAGTTCTCCGCTGGAAATTGTCTTTTGAAAGTATGGCTCAGAACGATGCCCGGGTCCACGCAGATAGCCTGAATTTCATTTCCGCTATCGGTAATCACGAACGACAGGCGAGTACCTGGGATCACGTAAGTACCGGTGCAGTCTGAATTCACGTTATATGTGCCCGTTGCGGTCAGCGGAATTATGACGCCGTTCAGGCTGATGGTTGCGGTGCTGACGACACCGCCATTACCGTCGAAGATGTCCGTACCCACACCGGCGATCGGGGTGGCAGTACCGGCCGGCGCGATGTCGAACCCACTGGCGCTGTGCGAGAAGGCGCCCCTCAGGGATCTATTCGTGCATCCTCTGTTCTCGTTCGCTTTTGCTGAGGGCAATACTCCCAACGCCATTACGGCAACTGTGGCGATCGTAAAAATCTTTGCTGTGATGTAGCACTTCATAAGTCTCCATTTGCGTGTGTGAATTTCCGGTGGCCCGATTGATCGGGTCCGGTGACGCCACCCTAACCGGCTCCGGGGCTCTCCTTCCATAGCCGCGGCATGATTTCCATCTCAAAAACGCATAATCAGCTAAGTGATTGATAGTACATAGCTTATGTGTAAGTATGGCTTCGTAATCTTGTGTTATACTCGCAGCCACGCGCGGTTTTACCATGGCCTCGCAGCCCTCATTTCCCGTGCTGCTGAAGTTCGGCCCGTTTGAAGTGAATCCCCATCTCGGGGAATTGCAGAAGAACGGAATTCGCATCCGGCTGTCCGGGCAGCCATTTCGAATTCTCCTCATCCTGCTGGAACGTCCTGGCCAGGTGGTGAGTCGAGAGGAACTCCGCCAGCAGCTCTGGAGCGACGGAACTTTTGTCGATTTCGAGGGTGGCCTGAACGCTGCAGTCAATAAACTTCGCCGGGCACTGAGCGATTCGGCCGAAAATCCCCGCTACATTGAGACGATCCCGGGCCGCGGTTATCGGTTCATGGGAGCCCTGGAAACTGCCGCTCCCCTGACTGCAGCCTCGTCGAATTCGCAGCGCACTTCTGACGCTGACCCGCCAACCGCCAGTCCGAAACTTCACGGACACCGGCTCCTCTGGTGGCTCGCTGCGGCAGCCTGCCTGATTATCGGTCTGGTCGCGGCTCCGGGGGGACGGGTTTCCCGGTCCTCTCCAGGTCAGTGGCAGTTCACGCACCTCACTCCGGATGGCGAAAGCTCAGATTGGCCTGCGATATCCCGGGATGGGAAGCTGGTCGCCTGGTCCTCAGAGAGGGACGGCATGCGCGACTTGTACGTCAGGCAGATAACCGGCGCCCAGCCAATTCGCCTGACCTGGGATGGCGCCGGCAACACGATGCCTGATTTCTCACCGGATGGCGGCAAAATTGTATTCCGCTCCGACCGTGACGGCGGTGGAATCTATGAGATCAGCGCTTTCGGAGGGGAAACGCGGCTGTTGGCGCACGAAGGACTCAATCCCAAATACTCACCTGACAGCAGAAACGTGGCGTTCTGGATCGGCGATAACAGCGTGGTCCCGACGGTTCCCGGGAACGGCGCCGTGTGGGTGGTTCCCTCCAAAGGAGGCACGCCGGTCAGGGTTGGCGCCAAATTAACGACCGCTCGCCATCCGATATGGTCGCCTGACGGGCGGCGTCTCCTCGTAATCGGATATGCCTCGGATAAGCTCTGGGACGCTTCCGCGCTCGATTGGTGGACGATATCGACAAACGGGGATGCCGATGCCAAAAACGGAATGCGTGACGCGTTGCTGAAGGCTGGTCTTGAGAATCCCGGCTACGACAGTTATTCCCCTGGCAACCCTGCCAATACACCGATTCTTCCCGCTCCGGCTTGTTGGCTGGCAGACGGAAACCGAATCATTTTTTCAGCCCTCACCGGCGACGCTCGCAACCTTTGGTCAACACAAATTTCGGCGGACGGAAGGATCTCTGGAGGCATTCAGAGACTAACGGCGGGATCCGGCGATGAGATGGATGGTACGTGTGGATCGAACGAGACGTTTGTTTTCGCGAAGAAGACGTTCGCGGGGAATCTCTGGTCCTTTCCTTTTGATTTGGAAAAAGGGAAGGCCACCGGGCCGCCTGTCCAGCTAACGCATGGCGCTTCCACCACAAGAGAGAGTTCGTCTGCTCCCACCGAGGGACAGCGCGTTGCGTTCAGTCAGTTCGACTCGGGTGTGATGAGCGTGTGGCTGCATGATCTGGCAAGCGGTAAAGAGACCAAACTGGCCCCGTCCCCCTTTGCGCAGCGCTATCCCGTTATCGCTCCTTCCGGAGAGCGTGTGGCCTATTCCAGTTACGAGAATGACAAGCGAATCCTGTATGTCGCCGCGCCTGGCAGTGTGCCCGAAAAGCTTTGTGATGGATGCGTGCGGCCCACGGATTGGTCCCGCGACGGGAAACAACTGTTAACGTTCAGGGGCAGTCCTTATCGGGTGACTCTTTTGGATGTTGCTTCTCATGCGGAAACTACGTTGCTGGCGCACTCCCGTTACAGCTTGCTGTTAGCGCATTTCTCGCCCGACAATCGCTGGGTCAGTTTTACGGCGCGAGTGCAGCCCAATCGGGCGTGGATCATGATCGCGCCAATCGATGGGCATCTTCCCGTTCCCGAAGCATCGTGGATCAGGTTTTCGGAAGAAGACGGTAGTCAGGACGCAGGGATCTGGTCTCCCGATGGGAAGATGCTTTACTTTACTTCGGGCCGCGACGGGCACGTTTGCTTGTGGGCCCGCCGGCTCGATACGAATTCCCATCAGCCCGTTGGCGCGCCGTTTGTGGTCCAGCATTTTCACCAGCGGCCGATGCAGGAGCTTCGATTATGGTCGGCGGCCTCAGGCCGGCTCGTGGTCTCATTGACGGATGACACGAGCAGCATCTGGAGCATGTCCCGCCAACCAGCCCGGTGACAAAACTGCCTGCAGGCCCCCGGATGCCCGCTGAGCGCAGAGCATCCAGTGCTACGTTATCTATTCTGGATCGACACGCCCTCGCACATCGATGAACAGGAAGCGATCGCGCGTTTTCTTGCGCAACCCGATTCCCAATCGTATTCCGCGCTTTTTCGAACCCTGGTCTCGCGAGTGACGGGGTATTTCCGCGCGCGCGGGTGCCGTCCTCCGGCCGACGAAGATCTTGCGCAGGACGTTCTGCTGACCGTCTACCTTCAATACCATCAGCTGCGCGACAGCAATCTGTTCAAGCCGTGGCTTTACAGGATCGCGCGCAATACTCTATTGCAATCCGCCGCAAACCGGAGTTCAAGGATCTGGGAGATCTGGACGTCCAGGCGAGTCCACAGACAGACCCCCTCGCGGCAATGCAGATGCGGCAGTGGCTGGCGGTCCTCAATCCGGATGAGCGCGAGGCTGTGCTGCTGCGTTACGTCGAGGGGCTGGAGTATCACGAAATTGCAACGGCGCTGGACATTCCGCTGGGAACGGCGCAATGGCGGGTTTTTCAGTCGAAGAAGAAACTGGCGGCGCGGTTCGGGAGGTCTGCATGATCGATTGTCACGGAATTACGGAACAGCAGTGGATGGAATTCAGCGAAGGCTCGAGCGGCGTTTCTGAAATTGCCGCGTGGAATGCGGAGATCGCGGCGCATGTAGAAGAATGCGCGGAGTGTTCGAAGATTTATCGGGAACTGAACGAGTGGAACGCGCAACTGACTGAGGAAGGCCGGTTATTACGAGCGGCGCTGGAATTGCCGGAGGCAGCGTGGGATCGGATGCTGGCGGAGTCGCTGGCCCGAGTGAGCGCAATGCCGGCGCGCGGGCGCGGGGCGGGGGAGGCGATAGCGTCGCTGCGGGCGCTGCTCAGTCCTGTATTTGGGGCAGGGACAGTTCGGGCAACGGTGGAGGCGGCATTGCAGGGCGCAGCTCCGGACGGGATTTGCGGGGCGAACTGGAGGGCGTTCGCGGCCAAATGGAGCGAAGCGATTCAATCGATTTGCGGGCTGGCGGCGGGCCATCTGGCGGAACGCGTCGCGTTGTCACTGGCGATTACCAACTAAATTCATGAACGAACGTTCCAGACCGTCGCCTTTGACTCCCGCACTGCTGTGGGCAGGTTTCCTGCTGACAGCGGCGTGGACTCTCGCGGTCCGGATGACGCTTTTCACGGGACCGCGTCCATTTTTTGTGCGCCCTTTCGCGTTTGGCGCGGGGCTGGTCGCTGCGAATGCGGTCATACTTTGGCTGTCCCTGAGAGTGGGGCAGGATTTTCCGGCCGGATCGGCGTTGCGGCGCGCGTGGCGGTTGATGGCGTGGGCGGGCGCTCTCGGGGTTGTGCGGTACGGCGCGATATGGTCTTCAATCCTGAGGGGACAGGCGGCCGGACAGCCCTCCCCGATGATGGTTGGGGCGCAGATGGCTGGGCTGGTGTCGGTGATTCTGCTGCTGGCGGCGTTAGTCATGATGCGCTCTCCATTTGCGCGCCTGGGGCTGGGGCGATTGCGGTGGCCGGATTGGATCGCTATCGGAGCGCTGATCGCCATGGTTCCGGTTTTATTTTTGCTGCGGGCGAACGCGCCGGTGACGCCTTACCGGCTACCGCTGCTGCTTGCCGTGCAGCGGTTCGATCCGGTGCTGATTGCGGGGTGCGCTATTGCCGGCATCCTGCTGCTGCGCGTAAGCCGGGATCTGGAAGGTGGATCGCTTGCGGTTTCTTTCCGGTACGTGATGTTATTCGGCGTGGCTCGGTTACTCGCGCTGGTGGTGGTGCTGTTTCCGATTGGGCCGATGACGGCGCCACTTACGGCGGCTGGGCTGGCCTCGGACTGGCTGATCGCGATTGCCGTGTTTTACCGGTGGCGGCTGATGCGGGAGGCCGGGGAGATGGCGTGGGAGTATGAGACAGGATCGAGTTCCTGAATCGGTCGTGCGCCAAATTTATGATCGAAGGAAGGGATTCTTATGAAAGCCGTCAGAACTCATGGCCGGGGCGGCCCGGAGCAGATATTTTTCGAAGATGCGCCACTGCCGGAGGTCCACCCTGGAGATGTGCTGGTGCAAGTGCGCGCTACTGGCATCACGCCCGCTGAACTGACCTGGGACGAGACCTATCGGAACGCGGATGGGACGCCACGAATTCCTGGCATTCCGGGGCATGAGGTTTCAGGGATCGTGGAGCGGATGGCGGCTGATGTAACTGATTTTCAGATCGGCGACCAGGTCTATGGACTTGCCGATTTTCCGCGCGACGGTGCGGCTGCGGAGTTCGCGGCAGTGCGGGCGGCCAATCTGGCATTGAAGCCGCGCACTATCACTCACGCGCAGACTGCCGCGCTGCCCCTTTCGGCGCTGACGGCCTGGCAGGCGTTCTTTGAACATGCGGACCTTGCCCCCGGACAAAGCGTGCTGATCCACGGCGGAGCCGGCGGCGTCGGGTCCCTGGCAGTGCAACTGGCGCGTTGGCGAGGCGCGCGCGTACTGGCCACGGCGTCTGCGCGCGACGCGGAGTTCGTGCGTAGTCTCGGAGCGGATGTTGTCTTTGACTACCACGCTGCGCCTTTCGAGGATGCGCTGCGAGACATCGACGTAGTGCTGGACACGATCGGCGGTGAAACGCGAAAGCGTTCCTGGCGCGTACTTCGGAACGGAGGCGTGCTGGTATCACTGGGTTTGCCGATTCCAGCAGGCGAAGCCGAGCAGCACGGCGCGCGTGGCATATTCTTCATCGTGAGTGGCAATCGAGCGCAACTGGATCAAATCAGCGCACTGGTCGATGGCGGGAAGCTGAAGCCGGTGATAGCCGAACTGCTGCCGCTCGCCCGCGCCCGCGAAGCCTTCGAACATGGGGCTGTAAGCCGTGCTCCCGGCAAGATCGTGCTTCAGGTAGCCGAATAGTGCTCTTCAGGTGTTCAACCCGGGGAGTATACTGACCGGGAAGACGGGAACCAAATGGAATCCCGGATGAAAAGCACACGCCTATGTCGACCGCTTCCGATTCCCGCCGCGACTTCCTGCTGAGAGCCGTGGCCACCGCCGCGATTTCCGGCGTGCAGGCAAACGCGCAGAGCGGAAAGCCCAACATCATCTATCTGCACTCCCACGATTCCGGCCGCTACCTGCAGCCATTCGGCTATGCGGTACCCACGCCGAACCTGCAACGGCTGGCCGGTGAAGGAGTTCTTTTCCGGCGAGCATTCAGCGCCGCCCCCACATGTTCGCCCAGCCGCTCGGCTCTCCTCACCGGCCAGTGTCCGCACCGAAACGGAATGCTCGGCCTGGCGCATCGCGGTTTCAGCCTGAATGATTACAGCAAACACATTCTGCATGCGCTGCGTCCCGCCGGTTATCATTCGGTGCTGGCGGGCTTGCAGCACATAGCCGCAGATCCGAAGGCTATCGGCTTCGACGAAATACTTCATCCCAAATCCACTCAGGCAGCCGATGTAGCGCCGGGCGCTGTTGAATTTTTGAAAGGCGCCCACACCACGCCTTTCTTCCTCGATGTCGGCTTCTTCGAAACCCACCGCGAATATCCGAAGCCTACGCCGGCGGATGACCCGCGCTACACGCTCCCGCCAGCGCCGATCCCCGACACTCCGGAAACCCGCCTCGATACGGCTTCCTTTCACGCAAGCGCGCGAAACCTGGATCGCGCAGTGGGCCAGATTCTCGACGCGCTCGACGCGAACGGACTGACCGGCAACACGCTGGTGATCAGCACCACCGATCACGGCGTGGCCTTCCCCTCCATGAAGTGCAACCTCGAAGATGTTGGCTGGGGCGTCTCGCTGATCATGCGTGGGCCGGGCGGCTTCTCCGGGGGCCGGGTCATTGACGCTCTGATATCCCAGCTCGACATTTATCCGACGCTTTGCGATCTGGCGGAAGTTGCGCATCCAGCCTGGCTCGAAGGAAAGTCGATGCTGCCAGTCATTCGCGGGGAAAAGAAGGAGATCAATGACGACGTGTTCGCTGAGGTCAACTATCACGCCGCCTACGAGCCAAAGCGCGCCGTCCGCACAGACCGCTGGAAATACATCCGCCGTTTCGGCGACAAGCGGACGCCGGTGTTGCCCAACTGCGATGACGGGCTGAGCAAGAGCATGTGGCTGGAACACGGATGGGGCAAGATGCAGCTTCCCGAGGAAAGCCTCTACGACCTGATTTTCGATCCCAACGAACGCAACAATCTCGCCGCCGATCCAGGCTTTGAAACTGTTCTCGCCGGGATGCGAACCCGCCTGAACGACTGGATGCGCCGAACCAGCGATCCGCTATTGAATGGGCCTGTCCCCGCGCCGCATGGAGCGCAGATCAACAATCCTGATGGCATTTCGCCAAAGGAAACCCCGGACAGAATCGCTTAACCTTGCGCTCTGCCATTGCCTGTTAGCATGATCTCTGTGCAATGGACGAATGACGACGAACTCTTCACGCTGCTGAAAACCCGCCTCTTCACCGCAGCCGTCGGCGACGTTCTCGACACAATGGGCTTGAGGCATCAATTTCTTCCGCCTCACATCCAGCCGTTGCGCTCCGGCATGCTTCTCGCAGGCAGAGCGATGCCAGTGCTCGAAGCCGACTACTTCGACCTCTCTGACGATTCCGGCAAAACCGAACTGAGCCGCCGCCCCTTCGGCCTGATGCTTCACGCACTCGACGATCTGAAGCGCCACGAAGTCTACATCGCAACCGGAGGTTCGCCACGTTACGCGCTCTGGGGCGAACTGATGAGCACGCGCGCCATGCATCTGGGTGCGGCAGGTGCGGTGGTGAACGGATACTCCAGGGACACAAAGGGAATACTCGAACTCGGCTTCCCCACATTTTCGATGGGCCGCTACGCGCAGGACCAGGGCTATCGCGGCAAGGTCGTGGACTTCCGGGTAACCATCGAAATCGAATGCGTAAAAATCGCGCCGGGCGACATCGTGTTCGGCGATCAGGACGGCGTTCTGGTCATTCCCAAAAACGTCGAGCGTGAAGCTATCTCACAGGCGCTCGAAAAAGCCGGCAAAGAAAATCTGGTGAAACGAGCGATCGAACAGGGAACGCGGACCGTCGAAGCCTTCGAAAAATTCGGCGTCATGTAAGCCTGCCGCGCGGCCCGGCTTCTACTTCAGTGGAGGATACGGTGTCACTTTGACGGTTCCGCTCGCTTCGACTTCTCCCGTTCGTTCGTCATAATCAGCTTTATCCGCGCGGAGAATAAACCCGTTCGTCCTGATCTCCACCGCTCCATTCAGATGAACTATTGACGGATAACTAACCTCCCGTTCAATGCTCATGGCTCCTAACGTCGCGCCCCCACGAGCGCCATTCAGCGGCGCGGTTGTGATGTGTTTGAGCGGACCCGGTGCGGGTTGGCCGGCGATCTGAGACAGACAGGTAAGTGCCAGGAAAACAGCGGAAGCGCAAAGCGTCAACTTCATGGATACGATCCTTTCGCGATCAGCTATCCCGGACGCGCCGGAGATCGAGGGGGTTTCATCTCCTCCGGATACTTAATGGTGCCGACAATCGTCATATATAACCCCAGTAACTGGCGGCAGACCGAAAAGTACGACCCCGCGCCCCGTCCCGTCCGACTGATTGAGTATCAAAGAACCCAAAGTCGATCATTAAGCGCTGAAACCCGCCTCTTCGCGCAAGCACTGTTATAGCGACACAAAAGACGCATGTTTTTTGGAAGGTCGTGGCGAAAACGTATTGTCCTTTTTCAGAACAGGAGTAAATCATGAATCCACGAAGAAGCAGTGTTTTTCTGTATATGCTTGCGAAGATGCGCCCTGAGGCGTGGGATGCAATCATCCCGCACGGTCCGAAGGTGTCCGTTGCGTCGCGGGAGTACCTGATTGCGATGGCGCTGAAAGGCTTCTCCTCCGAACTTACCAACAAGGCCGTAAGCCAGCGGCTCGCCGCCGTTCAGAAGAGTCTTGTGGGCTTTGCGGGACAGCAACTCTCGGCCGATTTCGATGATGACAACTGGTGCGGAACGCCGTATCCGGGTAAGCACGGCCCCGGTCCGGTAGCGTCGTTTGAGGACGTTATGCTGAATCCACAACCACTGCCACCGAAGGATCTTGACAAAGAAATCGGTGGCTACCTGGTGATGCTGTCGGAAGCGACATCACAGCAGGCGGCGGCGAAGGAACTGCAGTCGCTGGGCAGCGGCTTGTTGGGAACGGCCGCACAGGCTACGACTCGATAGGCGGAATCGTGGAATGACAGGGGCGTGCCGGTGTGCTCGCCCCTGTCCGAAGGTACCCGCGTATTACGGGGTATCCTCGAAGTAGCGTTTGCCTGTATTCATTCCAGATTCCGAACTTACAATGACTTTTGTTCGCGCTTCAGGCCCAGGCGGCCAGAACGTGAACAAAGTTTCCACCGCCGTCCAGCTGCGCTTTGATATCAACCGATCTCAGTCGCTTCCCACCAGCGTACGGCAGCGTCTGCTTGCGTTAGCCGGCAATCGCATCACGCAGGATGGCGTCCTGATCATCACGTCCCGCGTGCACCGTACCCAGGAGGCCAATCGCGCCGAAGTCCGGGCGCGATTGAACGAACTGATTGCCCGCGCGGAAATCGTGCCGAAAAGCCGCCGCCCCAGTCGTCCCACGCTCGGCTCCAAAGTCCGCCGGCTTACGGAAAAATCGCAACGATCCTCCTCCAAAAAACTGCGCGGCCGGGCAACGGAAGACTGAGCGCGCTCAGTTCGCGCGATAGAGCCGGGTGAAGCGTTCGAGCTCCGAAGCATTCACGTCGGAGACCGCCCAGTAATTCATCCCGTCTTTAGTCCAGCGGATGAAGTGGTAGCCGTTGCTGGTCCATGTCTTCTCTGACGTAGTTCCGCCAGCGTGCCAGATGAACAGATTGATGATGTGCTGGCTGCGGCCATAGATCAGCGCCGCGGCGGGATGCCCTTCCAGATATTCAAGCCGTCCCCCCAGCAGCGGGAAGTCCGGGAATGACGGGACAGCGGGGGAAAAATCGAGCTTGCCATTGAACCACGGTTTTACGGTGTGCTGATCGGAGGACGGGACATCTAATAAATGTGTCCCTTCCAGCGACCGCAGATGCGCTGAAAGAACCGCGGTTTCGGTTGCGTTGCCGGACTGCCGCACCAAATCCAGCGTGAGCGCTCCCGAGGCTACGAACAACGCAACGGCTGCCGCGGCCCACCAGTTCCTCCATGTGGGTTGACGCCGCTCAGCCGTCAGACTTGCCCGGATCTTCTGCTCCAGTCCAATGGGAGCTTCGTAGTAACTGGCATTCTCGCCAATGGCGCAGGAGAGGCAACTGGCGGTATGGGTGTGAATCGCGGAAGCGCTTTCTCCGCTTTCCATCAGACGGCGAGCGATTTCACAACTCATGCTGTTTGCCTCCCCGCGGTCACGCAGTCCTGCAGGCGCCGCCGCGCTCGGGCCAGGCGCGACATGACCGTCCCTATCGGCACGCCGGCGATTCCCGCAACCTCTTTATAAGGCAACTCCTCGATCTCGCGCAGCACAATCACTTCGCGAAACTCGGGCGGCAGAGCCTCCACGCATCCGTTCAGACGGCCCAGCGCAGCCTGGTTCAGCAACACGGACTCGCCGTCAGGTGTGAGTTCCCGGCCGGTGTGGGTCTCTTCGTGGAACTCCGTCATCGACGTTGCCCCCTTTTTGCGAAGCCACGTCAGGCACGTATTCCGGACGATCGCCAGCAACCAGGCGCGCGTCTCTTCCGCCGTAGTTGCCTGGCAGGTCTCGAATGAGCGGAATGCTTTCAGGTATGCCTCCTGGACCAGATCCTCGGCGTCGTCGCCATTCCGCGTCATCCATCGGCCAAGGTTGTACGCCGCGTTCAGATGCGGAAGAACGGTCTGTTCGAACAATCCGGGATCCATAAGTGCCTGACTCAGCGCGCCGCGATTTTATTCCCGCGGGAATAAAAAACTTTCCTGCTTGTCCACTCGTGCGGAGGCATTATTCGATGAACAACAATTCTGATGGTATCGACCGACGTGGATTTCTGCGTTGCATGGCGTGGGCAGGCACGGGTATGGTCTGGACGATGGCAGGCGGTATTCCGCAGTCCACACTCCTCGGGCAGACTGCCGAGTCCGGTGATTTTAGTTTTGTGCAGATCAGTGACAGTCACATCGGTTTCAACAAGCCCGCCAATACGGACGTGAATGCCACGCTGCAGTTAGCGATCGGCAATATCAATTCCCTGGCGAAGGCTCCGGAGTTTTTGATCCACACAGGCGACCTGACGCATTCGGCCAAACCTTCCGAGTTCGATACGCTTGCGCAGTTGCTCGCCAGCGCGAAGGCTCAACAGACGTTTTACGTGCCGGGTGAACATGACAATGCGGTCGATGATGGACGCGAGTACCTGTCGCGATTCGGGAAGGGAACGAAAGGAACCGGATGGCACAGTTTCGATCATCGGGGCGTGCATTTCGTCGGACTGGTGAACTCGGCTGCGCTGGAGGGGATGGGAAAGCTGGGCGCCGAACAGATTGCGTGGCTGAAGGATGATCTCAGCAACCGGTCTGCGAGCACGCCCGTGGTGGTCTTCGCGCATCTTCCGCTGTGGACTGTTTACGCCGGCTGGGGCTGGGGGACGGCGGACAGCGAGGAGGCGCTCGCTCTGCTGAAGCGCTTCGGCTCGGTAACGGTGCTGAACGGACATATTCACCAGACGATGCAGAAGGTGGAGGGGAGCGTCCGGTTCCATACCGCCATGTCGACTGCGTTTCCACAGCCCGCGCCGGGTGCGGCGGCGTCGCCCGGTCCGATGAAAGTTCCGGATGACAAGCTTCGCGGCGTGCTCGGAATTACGTCCGTAGAGCGCGTGATCGCGCGTGGCGATCTGGCCGTTGTCGATCGGACTCTGGCGTCATGAAGCTGATGATTGCCTGCATTGCGGCGGCAGGGCTGCTCTTGGCGTTGCAGCCTCCGCCCAGGGGACAGGATTTGTTCGCGCGGCGATGCAGTGGATGTCATGCCCTGGATATCAACAAGGAAGGTCCGCGTCTGCGCGGCGTTTATGGACGCCGCGCAGCTTCGATTGCGGATTTCGACTATTCAGACTCCCTCAAAAAAGCTGGGGGGACGTGGGACTCAGTTACCCTCGACCGGTGGCTGACGGATCCCGACGCATTCGCTGCTGGCACTGACATGGCGTTCCGCATGATCGATGAGAGCGAGCGTCGAGCCGTCATTGAGTATTTGAGGACCCTGTCGACGTCAGAGACCGCGCCCGGTTTGCGCCCCTCCCGGCAAATGGCGCATTGAGCAGCGACGAACTAATGGACAACCGGAAGCACGCCCGCGATAGATGTCGCAAGTACGCTGCACGTTGGATGTCCCCATCCATTTGCGCTAACGCCCGGCATCTGGCCAAACTGCGGCGTAATGTCGTACACGATATTGTCCGGACGGCTTGAATCGCCGCTCACACCTGCCGGAACATAGTCGAGCCCCAAAAGATGGCGGGTTTTCCAGGCGATGTTGTGATCCGCGCAGGAGGAATCGCCGCTCACCCCGATCGCGCCGATCAGCACATGCTGTGAATTATAAAGCGCCAGACCACCGCCGAACACGTTTACGCCACCGACCTTCGAGCCCACCATTGGATCGTTGAATTGTCCGTAATTGTTCGAATTCCCGCCGTAAGCGGCGTTGGTATCGACCGGGTTACTGGCCTGCAAACCAAAGAGGCTGCCACCGGGTTGTACTGCAGAGTACAGGTTGGCGGTAGAAAGCGACAGAGCAGGCAAACTGAACGCGTTGGCCGTGTTTGCCTTCTGTGCCGAAATCACGCGGCTGCCCGGCCACTGATCTCCGCGATTGTTGCCCGTGAAGGCTACCGCGCATACGGTCCCATCGCGGTTCACCACCGTTGCCCACATGTTCAGGCCGAAACCACCATTTGCTGTGCCTTGTGCGGCCCTGAGCTGCGACTGCAATTGATGCCAGGAAGGCAAACCCTGGCACCAATTTCCTGACTCCGCACGGAGCGGAGTGTTAGACGCCAACACCAGGCCCACTATGGCCAACGAATATCCAAAGCTCATCCCAATCCTCATTCGCGTAATCTCCTTTTGCTCGTCGGACACTAATGTACGGAAGTGTTCCTTGAGAGCGGTACCGGATCAGTATACGGTCAAATTGATTTGTTTTATCCGCTTTTCCAGCACGTCGTTAAATTACGTACTTATGAAGAGCGCGTTTTAGTACGCAACGACAGCTGTTTCGATAGATCGTAAGCCCTCATCTGGCCGCGGAAACAGGAACCGTTGTCATTCGTTCCGTCTGCCGGAGACGCGCAAGAGGCCGATGGGATGGGATCTGACCGCCGCGAAATGCAGGAGTGGGGCTGGCTGTAGTCGTTGCTCTGGCAATTCGATAAGCACTCGTATCAAAACGTCCGCCTTCTGCAACAAGCGTGTTGCCGCTTCCCCTACGCAAAGCTACCATCTTAGGACGGTCGTGAAAGCTGGTTTTTCGAAAACTTGTAACAAAAGGATTTTCATGAAACTGGAAACAATCGCTCTTCCCGTCTTGATTACGCTGCTCGCCTCAATGACACTCAACGCGCAGTCGCCTAAGCTCAATCAGATAAGCGTCTCGCTGGGAACCGACCAGGGTGTCTGCATTTCCGCCGCTAACAGCGTTTCGGACGCTTTCAGTTCACCTTTAACGGTTGGATCGGCGTCAAGTGGCTCAAAGACAATGCTGGCGGCGCCACGGTTGCCTGTGATCAAACCACTAACGTCTGCCAATGATCTGGCTCGGGTCGTTAGTCAGCGTCAGCTTTCATCAGTTCTTTAATCATGATCCAATGCGCAGGCGCCCCCGTGGGGGGCGGCCGCCTCCCCTGCATTCGTCCACGTATGCGATAAACGGTCGTCCGCTTTACGGATGTGCGTTGTCTTCTCGCGCCTCTCGTGCTCCGCCCCACCTTCGTTCTGCTCTAATCCGGCCGGAACCGCGCGCCGATGAGCATGCCTCAATAGTCACTCAAATACGCTATTTACTGCTAAATAAAGATAGTATTTTCGTTTATTCAGATCGATTAAAATGTAGTTTGCGTGTTGGTTGATTGCCCCGAGTGTAGACGCCTGAGCGACAAATGCGATCGCCTGGAAGAACAGCGCCGCATCGCCAGAGATGCCATAAGAGCCGCCGCGCGAGCGGAGTCGCTGCCTGAGTACCTGGCTGCATACGCAACCATGAATCGCGCTCGTAACGATTTAGAGGCAGCTCGGGGCGAGCTCCGGGATCATCTGCGCTTCCAGCACGGCGGAGCGATGGAATAACGAGCTGGGTAATCCGAGCGCCGGGAATCAATCTCAGAATTTTGCTGATATTGTCCGGTGTTCCGTCGATCCTTCAACGCCCTCTTTCTCGTTGTACTTGCACGGACAGCTTCGAACGCTGAGCAAACCGCGGGACGTTGTGACCGAAATGCATGGTGACCATGGTGACTTGGGCGCTGGCGCCCTACGGTTACGCACTGATTCACGCCGGCTTGGGCGACAAAGAAAATGCACTCATCTGGTTACGAAAGGCTGTTGAGGAGCGCTCACACTGGTTGGTCTGGATCAGACTGGACCCGCGTTTCGAACCGCTACGTGGCGATCGATGTTGTTGTGCCTGGCCGGTTTCGGGAACTGGTCTTTACGGTCTTCCAGGGTTGATAGCCAGATCCGTCTCAATTTGCCGAGGTGATATTGGCATTGTGCGACGACTCTGGCAAGGCATCAAGCTGCTGCGTCACTGGGGCAACGATCCTTGACGATTTGGCTGCGCAGCCTCCGCCGCGCTTCACAAACCCGAAGCGGACTGTATTACCTCCGACCTGTGAGCGCGCATAACCGTCGCGACTTCTTGCGGTGCTGGCCGGGGGAGTGATAAGGATAGTGGAATGACAAAAACGTCGCCTCGCCTGCTCTCCCTTGCAATTTTTGGCGTGTTTTGCGGAACTACAGGCAGAGCCGACCCGATTGTGTGGACTCTGGCCGGGGTCACGTTAAGCGACGGGAGTTCGCTGACAGGTTCATTCGTCCTCGACGTAGACGCGCCCGTTCCATCGAGAGGATTAACGCAATACGAAATAGTCGTTCACGGCGGCAACGTCTTGCCCGGTTTTACCTATGAGCCTTCGAACCCATTTTCTTCGTTGCAGTTCTACAAGTTCACCGGCACGAACGGTCAGCTGACGGAAAGACTGAATGCGTTTCGCGGTAACCCACCGAACGGTACCGCCCTGGAGCTTTTGTACCTCGATCCGGTGACCTTCCTTACGGACGCGGGCGGAGTCGTACCGCTGGACCTCGCCAACAGTACGGGCCAGCTTAGTAACGGGGAGGTATCCTATGCCACGGTCCATGTCGTGACCGGGTCACTCATCGGCGCGCCCGCGACAGTTCCGGAACCTGGTGGTCAGCCTATGCCAGTTTCTGTAACGCCGTCGAGTACCTCTTTCAACTACGTCGCAACGATTCCGTATACTTTCGTGGCATCGGATTCCAATGGCGCCGGCGACTTGCAGGGAATGGATGTATTGTTCGGAAGTCCGGACGGGGAGCCGTACACGTGTTGGTTGTTTTACAACCATTCGACTAACCAGATCTCGGTCTGGAACAGCGAAAAGTCGATCACTGGCCCATGGATCACAGAGCCTGCCGGTCAGCCCGGCGCCATTCTGCGCGGCAATGGGTGCGCGATCGATTCATCGACGGTGTCGGCTTCGGCCTCGGGCAACAACCTGAGCGTGTCGATGACGATCACGCTGAGGGGCCTGGCGACGAATTCTATTTACATGAGTGCCTTGAACATGGCCGGGGTCGGTAGTCCATATATCCGGCTGGGTGACTGGACAGCGACGCGGCCAGCTTTCCAGATGACGGTCTCGCCTGCCGAAGGGTATATTCCCGCAGGCGGAAGTCTCACGACGATGGTCACAGTCACCCCTGATCCCGGATTTCATGAAACCGTGAATCTTTCGTTGACTGATTTTCCTCAGGGTTCGAACCTCAGCGGGAGTTTCAACCCGTCTTCGATCACTGGCGGCGGGTCGTCGATTTTGACAATTACATCTACTGCGCAGAGTCCAGCCAGCATGGATCCAGTTGAAATATTGCCGAACGGCTCGCTTCAAATGGCGCAGAAGTTTACAACGATGATCGATATAGGTCCGCCGGCAATCCAGGTGAACCTCGGTTCGGGCCCTTCCGGCGCGGGAGCCTCTTTTGGGGTCGATGTGAAAGACGGAGCTACGGCGGAAACGATTCAGGGATACAATCTGTTGTTCAATACCACGCTAAACGGGGAGAACGCCTGTTGGGTATGGTACGACGCGAGAACCAACTATATCTGGCTGGCCAGCGACGATGAGAGCACCTGGAAAGGAGTTGTGCTCAACGGGCCGGTTACGACATCGAACAGCCAATGCACTGTCGGCAGCTTTGGTTCCTCGGCGCAGAACCCCGGAACTAATGGGACAAAGCTATCCTCTACGATTACAATCAGCTTTGCGCCGGGTTTTGCTGGAACAAAGAATATTTACGCGCGCGCATCGAACTTCGCCGGGTTCGACAGTGGTTATCAACTGCAAGGCAGTTATACCATCCAGTAATTGGAGATTGGTAGGCAGTCGTTCCTGGGTAGGCTGCGAACTTGTTGCCCGTCCAGCCCGCGCGTTCCTGCACGTCTTCGATTCTCATATCATCAACAGTCTGGGCTGATAAAAACAATTGAACTTAGTACTCCAGTTCAAAAGTTCGCTAACGTATTGTCGAGCATCAGGCGGCCTGTTTTTCGCAGTGTAGGGAGGGCGAGTCATGACTTGTTCCACCAGACGATCAAAGGGAGCGATGCCGGTAGCCGTTTCGCAACGACCAAAGATGCGGGCGTGATGAACATCGAGAGCGGCGATGTAGGCCCAGGCGCCGCAGCGATCATATTCGTGTTCGACGAGCATGGGGCGATGGGGTGCGGCTGCCAGCGTATGCTTGCGCCGCCGGGCCTGAATGCTGGTCTTTTCGTCAGCCGAGATGACGTATTCGTCACTCTTGAGGGCCGCGCCATTCCAGCAACGCGCATACAGATCCAGTATTCGGCCAGCCTTGACGGCAAAGGCGGGATCGCGTGGAAAGATCCAGTTGCGGTGGCGCCACGGACGAATGGCATCCTCATGGAGCCAACGCCAAATGGTGCTGCCAGAGATGCTGGCCACCAGACCGGCATCGCAAACCTTGCGGGCTATCTCCGGAGTGTTCCAGTGCGAGATAGGGACGCCATGAGTGGCCGGCAGTTCGCAAGCCAGAACCTTAACCTGAACCACCAGTTCTGGGGGGAAAAACCCGGGGGCGACCGGGGCGGGAGCGCTCTTCCAGCCCGGCCAGGCGCTCCTCGAAGAAGCGCTTACGCCAAAAGGCTGACAACCTCCCGACGGGTGTCCAGGCGAGCGGCAATCTGATTGTTCGCCAGTCCCTCGGCGGCCATCAGAACCATCCGGGCGCGCAATACTTCAAAATACGGTAACGTATATTTCGCAGCCCGGCGAAGTAGCTCGCGATGTTCGGCCCCCGATAGCTTTATGGAGTATGGGCTTGGTCGGGGCATAAACGATCACCTCGCCCCCAGAATCGCATATGCTCCCGTACTTTTCAACTAATTATACGTGTGTGTATTTATGGAAGTGATGACTAAGCCGCAAGCGGCAGGCCGACACGTTCAGGGAGGGTGAATCGACCGAGCGTGATGGATCTACGCCCGACGAACTTATTTGTGCTGTCTTGGTTCCACTCGCTTCCGCCAGTCCCAATCGCACGGGCGCGACGTCGGCGTTGAAGCCACATTTCCATCGTTATCGAAAGGGTAGGCAAGAACAAAACATCTCGCAGGTTGGTAGGCTTCACCATTGAACCGGTAAACAACGTGGACACTTTCGGTTGCGGAACTGTGTTGCTGAAGCTCAAGATCGTACCAACCGTTCGTGCTGCTGTTGAGGCGCTGCAGTGACTGCCCAATGTCATACAGGACGTCACGCCATGTTGCGTGAACCTGAGCGAATACCCAGTGGGGGCCGTTGTTCGCGCCGCCGAGGCAAGTTCCGAGGCCTTGCACACTCCAGGCCTGGTCCGTGCGGTTCAGCTTCATAGCGGCTACTCGAATCAGGTCGTTCATTTGTTTGCCGTCCGAGTCGAGGCATTCCGCTATTTCAGGTTGTAGCAGTGCTCGCACCGCTCGGGGCAATTCCGCCCTCGACGGTTGTGCAATAACTGGCAGCAACGTTACGAAAATGAAACCGATGATTCTCACCGAACAGCCCGAAATCATCCTATCAACTGCCAAGACAGTGCGTCCTCGAGAGAGCGTTTCGGAAAGTCGCATAAGATATCTTACGTAAAATTATGCGCGTCCTCGCCACATAAACGGCTCTTTTTCGAAGGTCGGAGACCCGCGATTATGTTAAATCCGGGTGTGCCGCCCAGCGGTTCGCGACAGGCGGGCTTTCCTCTGATCTCGTAATCGGTGGAGGTTTCATCGATGACGCCATTACGACAACGAATGCTGGAGGATCTCCGCATTCGCAACTACTCGCCCTCGACAGTCCGAGGCTACATCCGCTGCATTGCTGATTTTGCGGAACACTTTAATGAATCGCCCGAAAAGCTCGGCTCGGAGGAAATCCGCTCCTACCAGCTATTCCTGCTCAATCAAAAACGGGTAAAGCTCTCCACCTACATTCAATATGTCTGCGCACTTCGGTGCTTCTACCAGAACACACTGCGCCGCCGAATCGACATCGACCGCATTCCGCTGCCGCGCTATGAAAAGAAGCTGCCCGTCATTCTCAAGCAAAGCCGAAGTGAAGGCCCTGCTTGAAGCGCCGCGCAACCTCAAGCACCGGGCGATGCTGGCCACGATGTACGGCGCGGGACTTCGTGTTTCGGAAGTCGCCAAACTCAAAGTCTCCGATCTGGACCGCGAGCGCCGCGTGATCTGGGTTCGCGGCGGCAAAGGCCATAAGGACAGGCAGGTGATGTTGGCAGAGCCGCTCCGCGAGGTGCTTGTGGCGTACTGGAAGTGGAAGCGTCCGACCGAGTGGCTCTTTCCCGGCAAAAGGCGGATTGTCCCCATTGCAACGGGTAGCGTTTTCAAACTTTGCGAGGCGGCCGCAAAAAAAGCCGGAATCGCCAAGCCGGTTCACCCGCACTCGCTCGCCACGCTTTCGCGACACATCTGCTGGACGAAGCGGTGAATCTGCTCGTGATCCAGAATCTGCTGGGTCACGCGCATCTCAGAACCACGGCAGGCTGTCTGCACCTCTCCGATAGCGCCGTTCGCTCCACGAAGAGTCCGCTGGAAAGTCTGGATTCGATCGATCTTGTTCGTTCTTCCGTTCCAAAGAAACCGTGAAAGAACATCGCCTCGAAGTGGCCGATGTTTTCCGCACCTACGAAAAGGAGTTCTTCGCGAAATGGGGCCATGTGATCGGCATTCATCAGCGAAAGGCATTCGAAGCAATCCGCGACTGCCGCACGGCCGCGTTCGGCGGCCATGTGGATTATGTGGAGCAATGCGATACGTGCGGACATCAGGTCATCTCTTATAACTCATGCCGCAACCGGCATTGTCCGAAATGCCAGGCGATGGCGCGCGAAATGGCTGGCGGAAAGAGAGGCGGAACTCCTGCCGGTTCCGTATTTCCACGTCGTGTTTACGCTGCCGGATAAGATCGGCAGGCTGGCACTGCAGAACGCGGAAGAAATTTATCGAATCCTTTTCCGTGCGGCGTCTGAAACGCTGCTAACCATCGCCGCCGATCCGCGGCGCCTCGGCGCACACATCGGCTTTCTGGCGGTTCTGCACACTTGGGGACAGAGTCTTCACCTGCACCCTCATCTTCATTGCGTGGTTCCCGGCGGAGGCGTCAGTCCGGATGGACTCGGCGGATCGGGTGCAGAAAGAAGTCGTTCTTCCTGCCTGTTAGGGTATTGAGCAGCCGCTTTCGGAATCTGTTTCTCATTAACTTACGCAAGGCGTTTGAAGCGGGCAAGCTAACCTTCCACGGCGAGTTATCCGGGCTGGCGGATCGATCTCGGTTTGAGGCGCTCTGTCACGCAGTCAAACGAACCAACTGGGTGGTCTTCGCCAAACCACCGTTCGGCGGACCGGAGCAGGTTCTGAAATACCTTGCCCGATACACGCATCGGGTTGCGATCTCCAACCGGCGTCTGCTGTCCATCGAAGGCGGCAGCGTGAGGTTCGAGTACAAAGATTACGCGGGCGGCAATCAAACAAAGGTGATGACGCTTGCCGCAACAGAGTTCATCCCCCGCTTCCTGCTGCACATTCTCCCGAGCGGCTTTGTTCGCATGCGGCAGTACGGTTTTCTGGCCAACCGCGAGCGACGGAAGAAACTGGCATCATGTCGCGTTCTGCTGGGCGTGTCCACACCGTCACGGCCGCCTGCGGCCAGCAAACAGGAAAGCCCTGAAGGGGAAGCGAAGCTCTGTCCAGCATGCGGGATAGGCCACCTGATCCTCGTTCGTCTCCCTCTTGCAGCGAGCCAGCACTCTCTGCGTTTACGATCGGACTCTTCATGACGTTCAGCCAAAATGATGCCGGTCGAACTGAGGCCTTCTCTGAGGCTCGCGCAGAACTGTGTTCACACACCCGTTTCATCGCGAAAAAACCGATGCGAAGCTCGCCGGATGCCGACTACGGACGGCCAAGACACGCTGACCGCCGATCCCTGTCGCTCTCGACGCGGGGTGACTGCTCCACACATCGGGAAGCAAAACCCATTCAATCCCCATAGAGCACGGTCCGGCTCAGTTCAAGGCATTCTATCCGCAATGCTCCAGCAGCAATGTCATCTCGCCCTCGGCACTTCGGCCCGGAGCACAGCGGATAGAATCCTAAGCATTATCGGGCCGTTTTGCCGATGTCACCGCCTCTGCGGGTTCGGGCTTCCTGCCGATGCGCCCCGCGCGCGGTCTCGCCACTGGGGATCTGGACGGCGATGGCCGCCCCGAAATTCTGATCGTCAACATGAACGATCGCCCCACGCTTCTCCGTAACGACGGTCCACGTCAGAATGCAATCGCGATTGCGCTAACTGGATCGAAGTAAAACCGCGGCGCCATCGGCGCCCGCTGTACGATTGAGGCGGCAGGCCGCAAGCAGATCGCCGAGGTGGTTGGCGGCGGCAGCTACTACTCGCAGAATTCGTTTACGCGTTACTTCGGTGTTGCGAAATCCCCAAAGGTAGACCGCATCGAAATCCATTGGCCCGATGGTGAGATGCAAACATGGCAGGATATCGCGGTCAACCGCGTAGTGCGTATTCAGAAAGGCAGGGAAGCTCTGGAGCAGACGCCGTTCCGGACCATGGACACTACCCGCAGGCCAGCGAGTCTGAACAGTTCACTCTGGTAGATGTACCCGTGATGGCCACAAACGTCCAGATTTCTATGGTGCGACGTATACATTGAACGGCGCCGCGGCCGCCCCTGCGGTCAGATAGAAAGGCGATATCCTGAAGTTCACCTGGAAGTTGATCTGGCTGGCGCCAGCTACCAGGTAAGGCGCAGGGCCCGCATATGTAACCTTCAACGATTCATACGTCGTCGAACCCCCGATGCCCGTTGGAAATCCTGTCAGGATCACCTGCGCGTCCAGAGTATTCGACGGCAAAGGAATATTGACGAGGGTTCCATCATTCTGCGCCGGGGTGATGGGTCCAAGTCCCGTTGCGAATACTGTGACGATAGAACCGGCTTTCGCCGGATTTGCGGCGGAATTGACCGTCCCATCCTGGTTCAGTGCAGCTGCATGGATTCCATCGACCGTAAACACGCCGGGCGACGTCTGCGCAACCGCCTCCGTCAAACAATTCGTGGTGGTCGCTCCCGTCAAAACACACACCCGAGTGTTCTGGCCCGGCGTCAGCGACCATGGCGCCACCGCGTTGATCTGCGCATCCTGTACCCAAAGCAACGGTGCCGGCTTCCCATCAAAGGTCACCTGCACGTTCTGAATAGTCGTGGGGAAAGGTTGGCTCAGGGAGGCCTGGGCCTGAATACCCTGTTGAGGACCGAGGCCCGTACCGAGCAGCGCCACGATTTCGCCCGGCGCCACTGCGCCTGCCTGATAAGACGCGGAATTGCCAATACAGGCGAGAGGAAGAGTCGGCGCATTGAGGTTGGGCGATAGGTGCAGCAGAATGCTCCCGTTTGACGGAAACGGCCCGGTTTGGGATGGAGAAAAATTCGGATCGGCCGCTCCGACGGCAATGACACCGGGACTATTTGCGCCAATCGTAACGGCGTAATCAGTGCCGATGCCAGGAAGATATGTAGTCTGAAGGATCGTCCCGTCGCGCGCAATAACACTGAGCATTTGCGTTCCGCACGCCGCGAGCGAGTTGAGCGTGGGATAAATGCCGTTAGTCGAGCCCGCTATGTAGGCGTTACCCGCACTGTCAACCAGTACTGTTTGCGAATTACTGGTCCAAAACGGAAGTTTCTTCGACAGAGTCAATACGCCGTTTCCATCAAAACGTTGAAACTGGCCGGGTGTGTAGAGAACCTCTTCACCGTTCTTGTCCACCGCGACGGCGGGCCATATGTCTGACTGCGGCTCCGTGGTGGTGGAGAAGAAACCCGGCGATCCGTCCGGCGCAAAACGGGCAAGGAACAGCACGGTATGATCGGCGAGACCCGCGACGAACGCGCTGCTGTCGCCGGCCACCGCGATGGATGTCGGAACCTCAGGCAGCGAGACTTCATAGTCTGTACCGGAGCCAGACGCATTGACACGGAGAAATGTCCCTGCGAAGCCATACACGAACCCATTCTTTTGTCCGATCACATAGGTGCGTCCGCTGGTGTCCACAGCGAAACCTGTTGGGAGTGTTTGACCCGGACCTGAGTCCCACGTCCACACTATGTGTCCGGCGGTATCGAACTTTTTCACGGACAGAGTGCCGCTCGCCGGTTGAGCCGCCTGAAAGGCCAAAATATAAACGGCGCCGCTTGCGTCAACAGCCATCTGGTTCGCGGAATACCCGAGCGCCATCTGCCAGTCGAGGGTTCCTCCGTCCGCCGAAAGCTTCGCGACAACGGATTGTTTAGTCAGGACATAGATATTTCCTGAGTTGTCGGTGGCCACCTGAGCCACATTGGCGGGAGCCCATTCGGTGTAGTCGACCCCGAGCAGGAATTGCGGAGACGCGGCATGCAGGCACGAAGCCACCGCCGCCATGGCCAGGCAGAAAGTCTTCATTGCCCGGACAAATAGCAATTGAAATGCCGCGTGAGATCGGAAGCGTTACCGAAATCCGTTCGCGAAGATGTTCGTATGCCGCTCGGGATCAACAACGCCCTCGGTTCTCATAGCACGAGCAGCTTCCTCGACAAGACCTCTGTTCCCGGTCAGTTCACCGAGACGGTACCGCACCGAAGCAGCCATCATCCCCATACAAACTGCATCGAATTCCGGAGCGGCCTCTTCCAGCAAAGCAATGCAGTCCCACGCGTCCCCACGCAGCCGCGCGCATCCGGCCCGGACAACCTTCGCCAATATCTTCGCGAACCGCGTTTCATCCCCGGCCAACCGCTGTCCATCGCGTTCAGCGGTGGTGTAGTCCCTGACGCTCAGTGCAGCCTGAGCGCGCGCAAAATGCAGCCATTGCCGCGACCCGCTCAACCGCAGATAATGATGCTTCTTCAAAGCCGGCCATTCGCGATTCAGGAACTCGAGCGCCCTGTTACCTTCGCCCTTGTACAGGTGAATCCACGCTCGAATGTTTGCGGCGGTCACAAATTGAAGGCTGTATTTCTGCCTTGTCCATCGGCTGAGCGCCTCATCGAGCAGCGCCATCGCCTCATCGGGATGTCCTGCCATCAATTCCGCGGCGGGATGAGGCCCACTCCCGATGCTGGTCGACAGATACAGGTCTCCGCGCTCCCGCCCATCCTGCCGCAAAGCCGGAGCAAGGCGGCGCAGTTCTTTGTAGTGGCCCATATGGAGCAGGTTCCAGAGCGGAAAGAGGCGCATTGTCGCAAGTTCCCACGCGACACCCGTGCAGTCCTGCGTGAACACCTGCTCAGCCTGCCGGAAGTGTTCCTGACTTTCTCTCCAGTTCCCCTGAAGGAAACCGACCATCCCATGGGCGAAGGAAAGGAACGCGTGGGCATAGGGGCTATCCGACATCGCCGCCAGCTCTCCACAATAAGCCAGCATCTCCGGAACCCGCCGTCTGCCCAGCGCTCCCTGCACCGAACTGGCTCCCACGCTGTAATACGCGAGCATCCGGGATGTGGCCAGCGGACCGCCAACCCGCAATGCCAGCGGGAGGTTTCGCGCGATAACGCAGAATCCGGCAGGGGGATCGATCACGCCGAAGCCTCGCACCGTATCCCAGCAGACATCGAGTCGCTGGATATCTTTCTGTGACGCCCGGTCCGGCGGTTTCTCACCGGGATGGAGGCGGTGCATCAAAATTCGCGCCTCGGCCAACAGGAATGCGGGTCCCAGAATACGAGGCCCCGGGACGCGGACTCCGACGCGGTCCAGCATTCTTTGCAGGCTCTCGCGTCCTTCATCCAGATGGCCACTCGCAGCGAACCAGTAGGCCTCCCGGCGCTCCAGTTCCGCCGCCTCAGCCGGCGAGGCGCCTTTTGCCGCCTCCCGATAATTGCGCGCCGCCTCACCACCCCGTCCTGCATTGGCCAGAGCATCCGCCAGTTTGATGTGCAGGCCGCGCCGCTCGTCACCGCCGTCCCCGGAAAGTTCCGCCGCTCGACTGAAAAGCTTCGCCGCCTGATCGAACGCCAGCGCGTCGCATGCTCGCTCCGCCGCCTTCACGTAATGCGGCGCAGCCCTTTCAGATTCGCCCGCTCCTGCGAAATGTTCGGCAATCGCCTCGGAATCAGCCGCGGAGGCCTCAAGAATTGTCGCGAGCGACAAATGATGGCGCTGCAACGTCGCCTTATCCAGATTCGAGACCACCGCTTCGCGCACACGATCGTGATAGGTTTCGATGTAACCCGCAGCCCCGCGGATAAGCCGTTGCGCGCGCAGCATAGCTGGTATTCGCTGGTCTTCGCCCGCCAGGCCTGCCGCCAGACGCGCAGCATCTTCAGGTAGGGGACGCCCGGACACCGCGGCGATTTCAATCAGCCGCTTCGCGCCGTCCGTAAGCGCCGCAACACGGCCGTAGAGCACAGCGTCGAGTGACAGGGCAGTTGTTTCGCTGTCTTCTGAAGTCTCGCGCAGCTCCTGCACGAAGTACGGGCTGCCACCGCTTTCCTTTGCGATGCGTTCCGCTCGCTCACCAGCGCCGCATAGCTCGGTGGCAAGGCGGCGACTTTCTTCCCCAGTGAGCGGACCCACAGGTACGCGCACACAATCGGGATGGTCTAAAAGCGCCGAAAGCAGTTCTCCGTGTTCCGCGTACTCCTCGCGGCATGCGGCGATGAGCAGCATCTCCGGCGCGTCCGGCTCCTGTGCAACGTGACGCAGCAACGCGGCGCTGTCGCTATCGCCCCATTGCACGTCGTCGATATAAACCACCAGACGCCGCAGATCGCCCAGGCGAATCAGCAGATCCCGCAAGGCGCCGAACGCGCGTTGCCGCA
Organism: Bryobacteraceae bacterium; assembly: GCA_036500405.1. Classification (GTDB taxonomy): domain Bacteria; phylum Acidobacteriota; class Terriglobia; order Bryobacterales; family Bryobacteraceae; genus BOG-234. The sequence continues at coordinate 1,599 of DASYCD010000222.1, read as the reverse complement.
ATTCGCGTGCTTCCCGCACCGGATGACGTTCGGTTGCCGTGCCGATTGCCGCAACCTGATTCAGGACGGGAAACACCTGAGACAGAGCGGACACACCGCGCGGCAAAACCCGGTTGACCTCAGCAGTTGTCCTTTCCGTGAGATACCGGGCGAGCGAATCCACAATGCTGTCGAACGCCTTGAACGGCAGTGATTCACTCTCATAGCAGCGGCCCTGGAGTATCAGCACATCTCCGCGGCTTTCGAGTTCGGTCAGAAAATGACTGGCCAGCGCGCTCTTTCCCATTCCGGATTTGCCAACGATCAGCGCAACTTTCGTTACGCCTCTCCGGGCGCCGGCGAATGCGCTTCTCAATGTTGCCAGTTGGCTCTCCCGGCCAACAAAGGCGATGCGTTTCGGCGAAAATGCCACCGAAACAGAGGAACCGCCCAGGCGAACAATGACCTCCGCTCCATTCGGGCGCCGCGCCGGCTCGCGCCGAAGCAGATCCATGCAGAGTTCCGCCAGTTCGGCGTCGCGCTCCACAACATGAGCCTCGAGCGGCGGTGCATCCAGCTTCTGTTTGTTCCGAAGCAGCGTTTGAACGTTTCCCTCGAATGGACATTTGCCGGAAAGCGCTTCGTACAGCATGACCCCCATCGCGTACCAGTCCGCTGCCGGGCTCAGCGCCTCCCCGGCGGCCTGTTCGGGCGCCATATAAGCGGCGGTGCCGGAAACGTGACTCGGCTGTGAGGACTCGCCGAATTGGTTGAGACGCTCCGCCAGGCCGAAATCCAGAACGAAGAGCCGTCCTTCCGGAGTGATCCTCACATTCGATGGCTTCAGGTCACGGTGCAGAATGCTCTCGGCGTGCAGCGCCATCACGGCTCTGGCGAGCTGCCGCATCGTCTCCCTGACTTTCAGTGGCTCAAGCGCCACACGCAGCCCACGCCGGAATTCCACCGTTCCCGGACCCGCATTCGCATCCGGTATCAAAAGTGTCAAGGTTGCATCGTCATTTGGCTGCCATCCCGCAGCCACGTCGGCGGTTTCGTCTGGCTCCGTCATACACAGATAGTCCAGGAAACTCAGCCCGTCGATGAACTCCATGGAAATGAACCACTGATCGCCGGCGGAGAGAAGCTCATAAAGCGTCGCCACGTTGGGATGACTGAATCCTGTGAGCGCCCGGAACTCTTCTTTAAACGCCAGCACTGTGCCAGGCGCGACTGCCTTTAACGTCTTGAGGGCAACGCGGCCGCCGCTGTTTTCATCGATTGCCTCATAAACGACCCCCATGCCGCCGGCGCCGACGCGCCGCAGAATGCGGAAGCGCGCTGGCGGCCGAAATTCAGATGCAGGGGACACGCTTCATCATTCCACAAACACGGAGAAGTCTGGCAGGTGAAAACCCCAGTGGGCTGTAACTCATTGAGGAACCCGATAGCGAGTGATCTCCCCCGCCATTGTCAGGCTTGTGTCGGACCAAAGTAGAAAGTTCCTACTCTCACCAAAGTAGAAAGTTCCGGTTTTGAGGGTTATTGAAAAACCCACATGGTATGTTCGCACAGCTTGACCGGGGTCGCGCCTGGTGAAGCTGCCCAAAGCCGAGGCGACGG
>DASYCD010000221.1:0-3327 GCA_036500405.1 Bryobacteraceae bacterium | reverse complement strand
AGGACTGCTCATGGTGGAACTCGCGCTGCCTACGGACCGGAGTGCTGCTGGCCCCTTCCTCGAGTCTATTCCCAATGTTCCCGCCGTTTTCCTGCTGTGGCCGAAGTCCGGCGAGCCGCATCTGGGGCGGACGAATGTCCTCCGGCGGCGGCTGAGCCGGCTTGCCGGGCTGTTCGGGACGGCGGAGCGGCTGGAGTATCAGACGGCTGGGTCGAAGCTCGAATCGCGGTTTCTGCATCTGGAGTTGGCGCGGCGGTATCTGGGGGCGGATTACCGGCGTGAAATCCGGCTGCGGCTGCCGTTTTACGTGCGGCTGGTGCTGGCGAATGAGTTTCCACGTACCCGGGTTGTGGGACGGCTGGGGCGCGGCGATGCGGTCCATGTTGGGCCGTTCCGGACCAAGGCGACGGCGGTGCAGTTCGAAGCGGCTTTTCTCGATTTGTTTCAGTTGCGGCGGTGCGCGGACGATCTGGCGCCGTCGGTCGATCATCCCGGTTGTATCTATGGCGAGATGGGGCGTTGTATGCGGCCTTGCCAGCAGATGGTGGGGATTGAGGAGTACCGGTCCGAGGCTGCGCGAGTGGCTGAGTTTTTGCGGTCAGGCGGGCGGTCGTTGATGAGCCCTGCGACGGCCGAACGCGAGCGACTGAGCGTCGAGATGGATTTTGAGGGCGCGGCGCAGGCGCATCAGCGGGTGATGAAGATTGAGGAAGTGATGGGTTGGCGCGATGAGATGGCTCGGGATGTGGAACGGCTGCATGCGGTCGCGGTGGCGCCATCGTCGCGGCCGGATTGTGTGGAGCTTGGGTGGCTGCGCGGGGGGTACTGGCATGGGTTCCGGTCGCTCGATTTCACGGTAGGGGAAGATGGCAAGCCGGCGCCGCTCGATGCGCGCTTGCGGGAGATGGCTTCGACGATTCCGGAAGCGCGGCGCTGTGGGGCGCTGGAGCGGATGGAGGATCTGGCGGTGCTTTCGCGCTGGTTTTATTCGAGCTGGTGCGATGGGGAATTGCTGGTGCTGGATGAGTGGGAGAAGATTTCCTTCCGGAAATTAGTCAACTCGATTTCTCGCGTCGCGCGGGCTGGGCAGAAGCCGCGCGATTGAACCGGCGTCCACGCAGGCATTGTTTTTGACGGTATTCGCGGCAACGACGCCTTGCGGACCATCCACGCAGTGCTGGGCCATTCCGTAGCCTGCGATTTCGTTGCCGGTCACCGTGTTGCCGGATGCGCCACCCGCGAGATAGATGCCGGTGCGCAGCGATTCGGGCTGATCGCGCCGCGCGGTATTCATGCCTGTGAACCGGTTGCCGGTGATGCGATTGGCGGAGCCGCGGATCAGCATGGCGTTGAAGAGGCCGTCGCCACAGACGTTCGTTGCGACTTCGCTGTTTGTCAGGCCGTCGAGCGACAGGCAACGTCCGGCGATTTCATCGAACGTGTTGCCCGTGATGGTGGCGCGGTCCACCGAGCCCGTCGTGACGATCGCCGCGGGCAGCACGGTGCCCGCGATCATCACTTCTTCGCCGGGGAAGCCGATCATGTGGCCGGTGTTGCCGGAAATAGTGACGTCCGCCGCGTGATTCATTTCGATGGCCGAACGCGCGAGAACTTCGAACTCGTTCGTGGTGATGCGGCCTTTCGAGACCGTCGCGCCCGTGGAGCGAATCCAGATGCCGTTGCCGCGCACTTTGCCGAAGAGTGCGTTCGAGACTTCGAAATCTGTTGCGCCTTCTTCGAACACCAGACCTCCGGTGCCGTTGTTGTGGCCCGCGAAATCGAGCGAGCCGGAGTCGGTCACCCGAACGTCGTGAATGCGCGCATGGTTGCCGCCCGTGATGAGGAGGGGAAAGCCGGCGAATTCTTTCGCGTCGAGGCGGAAGATTTCGAGACCTGCCACGTTTTCCGCCACAATGCCGTTATTCGCGATCACGCGCGAGAGCATGGCTGACGGCTGGGGCGCCGGGATGCGCTGCGCGAAGGCTGCGCGATTGCCATCGAGGATCAGGTCGTGAATTTTGATGTTCTTGCCCGCTGCGAGCGAGAGCAGGGAACGGCCGCGGAAGGCGGCGGAGGCTTTCAGGATTGTGTTCGAGCCTTTGATCTCCAGATCGTGCGCGTCAGGCGGCAGAACGATCTCGCGCGAGATTTCGATTGTGCCGGAAGGCAGCGTGACGGCTCCGGTCTTTGCCTGGAGCAGGGTGCGGAGATGGGCTTCGGAGTTCGGTTCTTGTGCAAGGACGGGCAGCGCCAGGAGCAGAAGCGAAATGGTTTTCATCGAAAGACCTCTATCCCCATTTTCGCCAGAATGCGGCGTCCGAGGCGTATCTCGAGCTCATGACCGCCGGCGGGAATGGATTCCGGAATACGGAAATTGACCTCCCAGCGTTCCGTCAGCGGGTCCGCGCGGAAAGTTTCCATTTCGGTGACCGCCACGCCGCCGACCGTTGCCGCAAAGCCGCGGATATCATCGACTTCCTCGATGGACGCTTTGATCAGACCGCTGTCGATGCGAGTTGGGGACATCAGGTTGATGGCGTCCGTGAGGGCGTTCAGGCGCGGAACGGCGGGTCCGGGGGGGATCACGCGCAGGTGCATGGGTTCGGTGAGGGTGCGCCCCTGGTATTCGAGAGTGAGCGGCACGAGGCCGGTTCGGGTATTCTCCGGCAGGAAGACGTTGACCTGCGAAAACCCATTGCGCTCGCGGGGGCCGATATAGCTGACGCGCCCTTCGGCGCCATCCAGGAAGCCCTCTAGTGAATTCAGGTCGCAACCATCGGGCAGGTTCTGGACAGAGACCGCGGCGCACGCCAGACGTCCGGAGGATGGCACGGCATGTTCGGCGGAGAAGGCGTTCGAGATTGCGCGGATGCGGCTCGGACCGGCCGAGGGCGCGGTGTCCATCGGTTTACGCCACGTGGTCCACATGTATTGGGAATCGACGCCGGTCAGCGAAACCAGTTCCATGCCGTGTTCGCGCGTGAGCGCATGAATCTCGGCCGCGCTGATGCGAACGCCCGACCATGTTGTGTAACCGTCAGACGTCTTCGGCAGGCCATTGATCTGGAGCCGCGCGACACCGCCAGGCTTCAGGACGCGGACGGTTTCGCGCAGATAAGAGAACACCACATCGCCGCTCGGAATGTGCTGGAACACCGCGTAGGAATAGACGAAATCGAAGTGGCGATCGGGGAACATTTTCAGATCGCTGCCGCCGATGGCATAGGGAAAAGCGTTCGGGATGCCGAAGAGTTTTTCGCGCGCCAACTTGACCATGGAGTCCGACACATCCACGCCGTAAATCTGATCGAAGAACTGGCTCATCGG
>DASYCD010000220.1:0-10839 GCA_036500405.1 Bryobacteraceae bacterium | reverse complement strand
CCAGTTCTCCCTGAAACTGATCCGCTGCACGGAAAGCAGACGATCGATCAAACCCGCGGAATTCCATTTCGCCGACATTCACGTGGACACGCTGCGGATTATTCATGCGAATCCGGCTCTGCGCCATAGCTCGCTGCTGGGCCCGTCGCATCACACCCAGCCCCCGATTTCCTGCTCCGCCGGCGAGCGATCGAGCTTTGCGCACTCGCGCCGCGCTGATGCGAGCAAATGCGTCATACGTACCGGAGCGTTTGCTTCCGCCGCCATATAAGCGGCTGAAAGGGCGATGTTACGGATATTTCCACCTGGCACGTTAAGGCGGGCGAGTTTATCGAGATCGACCCCATCGGTCGGGAGCGACGGGGGAAAAACGCGCGACCATATTTTTCGCCTCAGCGCCTGATCCGGGAATGGGAACTGCACCACGAATCGAATACGCCGCAGAAATGCCGTGTCCAGAGCCGACCGCATGTTCGTGGTCAGCAAAGCCACGCCACGGTACGATTCCATTCTCTGCAGCAGATACCCGACTTCGATGTTTGCGTAGCGATCGTGGCTGTCCCGTACCTCGCTGCGTTTGCCGAACAGTGCATCGGCTTCGTCGAACAGCAGCATCGCGCTGGTATTCTCAGCCGCATCGAAAACCGCGCAGAGATTCTTTTCCGTCTCGCCGATGTACTTGCTGATCACCTGGCTCAAGTCGATCCGGTAGAGATCCATTTCCAGTTCATTGGCAATGACTTCAGCGGCGAGCGTCTTCCCCGTCCCGCTTTGCCCGTGAAATAGCCCGGAGACGCCCAGACCGCGCGTTACACCAGTGGCGAGACCCCACCGCCGCAGAACCGTATCCTGATTTCTGACCTGCGCGGTCATCGCGCGCAGAGCATCCATCGACGCCGGGGGCAAAACGAGATCGTCCCAGCCAGCTGCCGTTTCTACTCTCTGCGCAAGGCCCTCCAGCGAAGCGCGTCCGCTGGAGCGGCATTCGGTCCAGATATCGCGGCCGTCATTTTCCACGATTCTTTGGGCCGCTGCAAGAATGCTCTGGCTATCGAGCGAAAAGTGAGCTGCTGCGCGATCAAGCGATCCGTTGCAGCGCATGGCGATGTCTTCGCCCAGCGCATGGCGCCATAGAGCCGCCTGCTCGTCGGACGGGGGGCGGTCGACGGTGAATACCTCAGAATCCCGCAGACGGCAGGGGAATGCGTTTCGCGCAACAACGGCAACCCGGCCGCCGAATCGTTCCGCGAAGGAGCGCGCGGTTTCCGTATCGTTTTCGAGCAGCAGGGCGGAATTGCTCAAAACAGCGTCCCGTTCAAGCAGGCGGATCGTTTCTTCTCGCTCGTACCGGCTCACCGGGATGCGCGTCACATCCACCAGGCGAAGACTCATACCGCAACTGGCGGCCGCCGTCGCGGCAACGGCGCGTTTGTCTACCGAAGCATTCCCCTGGAGCAGGGCGAGCGGAATCGCCTGGTTATCCGCACCCCACATTCGCGCGAGCCGGGTTGTCTCAACCTGATACGAAGCCGGCAGAATTGACGGAGGTTCAATGATCTGGATCAGATCCTCAATTCGGTCGTCGGTCGTTGAAACTCCCATCAGGTAGTGGAGAACCCACTCATCCACCCGAAGGGGCGCCGCAATCAATGAATTGGCGGCGCCGAGTTCCACCAGCCGCCATCGCCGCAACGCGCCATGCTGCGCTGTTGCGCTCCAATGGGAATCGGGGAAGGACGAAAAGGCCAGTCCGAATGTCGGATACGCGACGCCACTTTCGCTGAGGCACACCTCGCTCGCGCTGGAATCCAGCTCCATGGCGGCGCAGAGCAACAGGATATTCACCTCAAAGCTGGAGAGCTCGAAGCAGCGCTCCACATGCCGCAAGGGAAACGCGTCATCATTTCCTCTCCGGCTCAGGAGTTCGCGTGTCCGCTCCAGGAGAGCGCTGACCGCGGTCTTCTCTGATGTCGCGGTGCTCATAGGATCGTCACCTGCGGATTCACAAGGCGCCCGTCGGGCCCTGGAGTGAGCGGACTCTCAGCGTCGGCCACTTGTACGCGAACAAGATATGTTCCCGGATCAACGCCGGGAATCGGAAATGATAAGTTCGGCGAAGGAGGCGGCGGCGACAACGGCGGGCTTGCCAGAGAGATCCGGGGCGTTGCCGGAAAAGTGTACGCGTTGGCGTTTGAAGCCGGGGGGCTCGTCAGCGGCAGAAGTTGATTGAGCACCAGCAGCGCCGTTTGCGACGGCCCCACAGCGAGATCGAGCGTGATATCGATCTGCCCGGAAGATGGCGTGATGGTTTGTATTCGCGGCTGCAGCGTGAAGGGAACGGGGGCCGATTGAGTTCCTCGATGTGGTTCGGGCGGACTGCCGAGCAGCATCGGCTGATTCACCGCCACGGATTGCGTTCCCGGCAGCAGTCCCGAGGGCAGTGCGACGGTGACCTGCGAAGCCGTCACAGCAATCGGCGCCACCTCAATGTCGCCAAACAGAACTGTTGTCGTCTCGCCCTTGAGCGCCTGGCCCTGCAGAGCGAGGATATAGCCATCGAAGATGGGCTGATCAAGCGCGGGCTTAGTCAGATCTGCCTGCGCCAGTACCCGCGAGATGATCGGCTTCTCGAACGGGACAGCTTTAATTGTCCGCGTCTGCACCGGCAGCGCTTTCTTCGTGGACCGTTCGCTCTCGATCAATACGACGGAAACCTGGTACGCCGCTGTGGGCCGGTATTTCGCCTGAAATGCTGTCCAGAGCCGGGAAATCTCTTCCGTCGTCAGCATTTGCGGCCAAATCTTGATCTGCTCGATCTGATCGGCGAGTCCGCTGGTGAAAAGATTCAGCATGGACGCCGGCAGATTGCCCCCGGCGACCTGCGTAGGCGCCGCCAGTGATTCCCGGATTGCGTCTCTCATGAGAACCGGGTTTTCGTGGAACAGCTGCATTCCATAACCAAGCAAAATCTCCGCGTGATATTGCTCGATGCCATAAGCCGTCAACAGGTAGTGCAGGTTGAGAGCGAGCGGCGGGTTGTTAATTCTTTCCCCCTGCGCGTTCAGCGAAGGAAAGTTCATATTGCGCCACGCCTCGTTTTGCGTGACGTTGTAGAGAAAAAGATTGAGCTGGCTCTTGCCCTGCGCCGCCTCCACCTGATCGGGAGCCAACGCGGTTACGGAAATATCGCCCACCGAAGCGGAGATATCGCGATCGATTAAGCCATTGTTAAGCAGATCGACCAGAACAAATGACACCGAAGCGACTCCGAGAGCATTACTCACGGCCGCCCTCCACGTTGCCGTAAATACTGATCGAGCGTTAGCCGGATGGTGGGCGCCGCCGCAGCTTGCGGCCGAGGCGCGGGTGCGGGGCCGCTATTCACAATGACGCGCCCAATGGAGACGTGTATCTCGGGTGCGGCGGCATTCGATGCGGCCACAGGAATTGTCTGGAGTGCGGACGAGCGGGCCGGAACTACTGACTCACGAGACGTTTCGGCGCCACGCTGACGAGGCGAGTCGATGAATTTTCTGTGCTCTACCTCCGCAACCAACTTCACCGTTTCATGCGATCGCAAAGTCGTCTGTTTCTCCAGCCGATCGCTTCGCTCGGTCACCCGCTCAACGATCGTCGTTTCTTTTTCCGGATGACGATTCAGGATCTCGGTCCGAATGGTCGCTGGCGTGGTCACATGCCTGTCCGCAGTCGGAGCCTGTACTTCTTCCCGGCCGCGATCGGCGTGCCGCAATGAGGACGAGGCCTGAGGCGGTTCGAGTTCTGGCGGGGCGGGAGTTCGACTCAACGCTGGCTTCGCATGAGTTTCGGCGCGAACAATATCGCGATCAGCCTTAGATTCCATGCTGGGTTCGCGGCTCGTAACAGTCCGCGGCGCCGGAGTCTCCCGAAGCTGGATGCGCTGCTCTATCTCGGGAAAGTCGTTCGCCTGTGTCCCCATGAACGGCGACCTTGCGGGTTCGTACAGCGAACGGGCTCGCGGCCGCACGGCTGGCGGCGAGAGTGTTCGAATCGCGAGACTGCGGAGATAGTCGCCCATGTCTCTACGCCGTAATCAGTTCCAGATAATGCGCCCGCCGCCACGGACCAACTTCGAGCACCTCCGCCTCACTCCACCCATAGGCGGACGCCAGTTGGTGCACCTGATGCATCGTGCGAAGCGCCCATTCCTGAATTTCAGAGAGAAGAAACGATGCGATATCGAAGGCGACAGCCCATTGATGGGAACAACGGAAGCACTCTAATGAGATTTCGGTATCGGCTTGAGGGTCAGCCTTCTCCATCGCGTCCGAAATGGCGTTGATGGCTCCGTGCGGGAGCATCGCAACCCGATCGTTGTCCAAACAACGAAGCGCCAGAGCCCGCTTCGCCTCATCAAGCGTTGCAACGCCCTGAATACTCACAAGATCGTTCGAATCCGGAAGACGAAACTCATAGTCTGCGCCTTCGAAGGACGCTGAGAGTTTCGTTTCGACTGCGCTTCGTGGAACAAGAATGCCGCTGGTGGAAAGCTGAAATTCCTGCTCCTCCGCACAAACAGGGCAAGCCACGGTCGAATCGAGTTGCGCGCCGAACAGATTTTCGCGGATACGAATCAGCAACGCGTCACGCGCGCCAATAGGCAGGCGACCAGGTTCCGTTTCGCCGGCCGCGCTGAGTAAAGATACGACCCGCTGCGGTGGCGTGAGGCCAAGGCCATGCTCCCACACTCGAAGCAGTTCGATCTGCGTGAGCAGCTTCATGAGTCACCGATCCGCCTGTCAGCTCGGGATCGTCAGCGCCGGTTCCTTGGGTTCTTTAACATTGAGATCGCGCTCCCACCCTTCGTTTTCGAGTTTGATGTGCTGGATGGCGACGGCATTGGCGTTTGCATCCAGGTCAGGGAGCGCCTGATACTCGGAAACCCAGCAGCGGAATACGTTGTACGCGATCACCTTCTGCCCGGCTTCGTTGTACATCTCGATGGTGATATCTTTACGAAAATCCGCGAGCGAAACTTCGCTGCCAAGTCCAGCCTTGAAATCCCAGACTTTGCTCGCCCACTGCTCGAATTCCACATCGTGGGTTACGCCGCGGTCAAGCGTGATGGCGTCGTATTCCGTGCGACCCGGTGATTTCCGGCTGCTGCTGGGGTCTCCCCCTTCCCGGTGCTTCACCACTTCCGTGGTCCGCTTCAGAAGACTGACCTTGCTGATGCCGGCGACATATTTGCCGTCCCAGATCACGCGAAACTTGAAGTTCTTGTAAGGGTCAAGCCGTAATGGGTTTACTACGAATTGCGCCATGCGATTCTCCTCATGCCTGCAACTGTCCGGCGATCTGCTGGATCTGAATGATGACGAACTCGGCCGGTTTCAACGGCGCGAACCCCACCACGATGTTCACGATTCCCGAGTCGATATCGTTCTGCGTCGTCGTTTCGCTGTCGCATTTGACGAAATAAGCTTTGTCGGGCGAGCTTCCAAAAAAAGCTCCCTTGAGGAACAGACTGTGCATGAACGAGCCGACATTCAACCGGATATTGCCCCACAACGTTTCATCATTCGGCTCGAACACTACCCATTTCGTCCCGCGGTACAGACTCTCTTCAATGAAAAGCGCCGTGCGCCTGACCGGAACATATTTCCACTGGCTTTCGAGCGCATCGGCGCCCTGCAAGGTCCTGGCACCCCAGGACACGCGGCCGATGATCGGAAAACTGCGAAGGCAATTCACCCCTACCGGATTCAGTTCACCATTTTCGGCGTCCGTCAGCGGGACCGCCAACTGAGTGACGCCGTTCAGGATGGTCTCCTGCCCGGCCGGTGCTTTCCAGACGCCGCGTTGCGCATCAGTTCGCGCATAGACGCCTGCCATCACACCACATGGAACAAACGTGTCGAGCTGATTATCGAGCAGAGGATTCTGCTCCACCACGCGAGGAAAGTAAATCGCTGCGTGATCGCTGCGCGTGCCGATGTAGTCGGTCGTCGCGTCCGTAAACTGGCTCAGCGCCGTCTGCAGATTGGTCCACGAACTGGGAGGATCGACGATGTAAAACGCACGCCGGGTCTCGCAATAGGCAGCCGCGAGTCCCACCAGATGAGTCGAAACATCCTGATCGTCATTGTTGTATGGCGGGATGCACAGGATATTGAACAAATCCGCGTTTTCGAGCGCGTACAGGCCCTTCTTGTTTGCCTGCGTGCCGACTCCGACGAAGTCATCATCGGTCAGCGCGTCGCCATCGTCACCGTTCTGGCCCTGTACAGGCGCCGCAGCTGGGGGACTGCCGGCGGTGATCGTTTCAGCCGGCCGCGACCCCGGAACCTCGTCATTTCCAAGTCCATCGGCCTGCACGTTTGCAAGAATCGAATTCTGCTTCAGTGTGGTTGTGACGTAGCGCGAGGTTGTGGGGTCAACCGACAAATTCAGATATTTCTCGCTCGCGACAACGATTTTGCCCGTCGGGTCCTTGAGAGTGAGAGTCAGATTGAACAGGGAAAGATCGGTCGGATCCTTGGTTTTGTGATCGACCGCCGCAAACAGGCTGTTGCCCCAGGATCCGGGACTGGCCGCCGTCAAAATCAAGCTCGCAAAGCTATCCGGCGGCAGGGCTCCGTGAAGAGGGCTCGCATTGGCTTCCATATCCTCCGGAAGTGTGATCGTGGCGGGCGCCGCATTTGCAGTCGCCAGACGAACGATAATCCCCTGCGCGCCGCCGTTTGCGAAAAAGTCGTTCACGGCGAAGCTCATCGTGCTCAGCTGTGAAAGGCCGCCGAAGAAGCGGTCATAGTCCGCGAATCCGTTGATGATCGTCGGTATATTGACGGAGCCGCGCGCGGCCCGCCCCACGAATGCGGTAATAGAAGTAGCAACACCCGTTATCGTATGGACGGCGCTGGGTAGCTCCTCAATGTAAACGCCCGGGTAGGTGACTTGAACCGGCATCGATGTCTTGCCTCCTTGTTCTACTGCTCTCGCCTTTGCGTTTCCCCGATCAGAATCTCTGCGTCCGCGATTTTGTCCAGGTTCAGACTGAAAATCGGTTTCGATCCAACAAGTTCCTGCTTCCTCAGATACCCTCGTTCAAGCAGCCACGCCAGCGCCGCCTCCGTCTCAGAAAGATCCCGCAGCATCATCCATTCGAGGAGGCGCCACCGCGCTATACCCTCGAACGTGTCCGCAGCTCCGGGGTTGCCGACGAAGTAAGTCAGAATTTCTTTCGCCGTCGCCTGTTCGCGATCTTCCGATTCCGTAGTGAACTCCGAAAGATGGTTTATCGCAAGCAGTTCGCCAGAGTTCGCGCGCTCATTCGACGAGACTTAGGGCCGCTGACCGGGAAGCGGTGCGCGCTTCTCAACCCGCCCGCTCGACGCCACAAAACCGTTGAACCACGATCAAAACGGGGCTCATAGTGGTGGGTCCGGAGATGCGCAGGGTGGGTCAATTTTGACCCGCGGCATACTTTTTGACGAGACGCCCAAAAGATCGCCGTTCCTTCCCGGCCTCGCGCGCAGCGCGCGTGACATTGCCGTTATGCCGCTCCATCAGCCTGCGAACATAATCGGCCTCGAAGGCTTCGATCGCGCACAATCGACCATGATGAAATCCGACCGGCTCCTCGGGGAAGCTGTCGCCGCCTGCGAGTTCGATATGCGCCGGGAGAATTTCTCTTCCGGGCGAAATGAGTACGGCGCGATGCACAATGTTGTAAAGTTCCCTCACATTCCCGGGCCAATGGTGCAATTCGAGCTTTCGAATCGCAGCGGAGGAAAACGAACGCCGCTCAATCGAATTCGCATCGCAGAGATCGGCGGCGAATCGCCGGGCGAGGATTGCAACATCACCCCCCCGTTTCCTCAGTGGCGGCAGTTCGACCGCGAGCACGTTCAGCCTGAAGAACAGATCGGCGCGAAACCGCTTCTCTTTCACCAGTTGCTGGAGGTCGCTGTTGCATGCAGCGATCACGCGCACGTTAGCTCGAATCGTCGCCCCGGATCCGAGAGGCCGGAACGAACTCTCCTGGAGCAGGCGAAGCAGTTTCCCCTGCGCGGCAAGCGAAAGACTATCCACCTCATCGAGAAAGACGGTCCCGCCGTTCGCCATCGCGATCAAGCCTTTCTGATCTGAATGTGCGCCGGTATAAGCCCCCTTCGTGTGGCCAAACACTTCGCTCTCGAAAAGGCTGTCAGGCAACGCGCTGCATTCCACGGGTACGAACGGAGAATTGCGTCTCGCGCTGAGGGTGTGAATGGCTCGCGCGCAGAGTTCCTTACCTGTTCCCGTTTCGCCATTCAGAAGAATCGTAGCGTCACTCTTCGCGAATTGTGCTATCCGGCACAGCGTTTGCGCGAAGGCCTTATCCCTGCCGATGATGTTCTCGAACGCGAGTTCCTGGAGCATCTGTTCCGCAAACTCGACCGCAGTCTCTGAGTCGGGGGCCAGACGCTCCACTCGGTGACGCAACTCCTCCGGATGCGCCGGAAGAACGACGAACTCGTCCACGGCCTCCATGCCGAGGCGAAGGAAATCAGCGTCGTTGCGGTCGAAGATGCCCAGGACCGGGACATGAAGGCGGTGATCCCGCAGCCATCTGAAAAAATCCGCCGCTGTATCGGCGGCGGCGCCTGCATTCGCAATCACCAGATTCGGACTGCTGCGGATTACCGTGGCGGGTGACGCCGCGTTCCATTGCTGCCGATGAATAACTACAGGGTGAAGTATTTGCTCGAGTGTAAGCGAATGTTCATCGACAGCATCTTCGATAACCACTATTCGACGCATGATGTAAATTCAGACCGTACTCTCGCTGGCCCGACAGACGTCGTTAGCCGCCGCCAGGAAGTTATGCTGCGATGAAGCCAGCATTGCTGCCCAGATAGTACCAGTGTTACCGCCGATATATATATAATTTTCAGTTTCAGGCCGACGGTTTTGAGATGAAAAACCCCAAAGCTGGCGATACATCTTCCGTTTTTTAATCGGATATTGAGCTTCACATAATATTCGCGAGGCCGCATACTGTCGCTCGACAACGGCAGGTTTGCTGACGAGGGGATGATCGGGCTCAGGCGAGACGAGCCAGAAGGATTTCGGGATCGCCGGCGCTGTCCGCTGCGCAACAGGGAATCCCTCCCGCGTACGCGCCGGGAAAAGGTGGAATCGCAGTGCCCGCAACTCCGGCGAGGTGATAGAGCTTCACTCCTTTCACACGGATCAGATGGCAGCAGCGCGTGGACGGCGGAGGGTAGACCTCATTCAGAACCACGAGACCAGGCCACATTTGTTCTACCCAGCCCTCAAGTACGTCAGCCCACGTCAGGTTCACCAGCAACGCGGCCTTTCCACGCACGTCGAGAGGCAGTTCAACAGGACCCTGTCTGTTTCGATCGACGGGATAGACGAGGTCCCCCGCCAGCCGCTCCACTACGCGTGAGCCGACGAAGCCGCGCGATCCCAGAATCACGATCGGACACCCAGCGAGATTGTCGAGCATCTGCACTTTCCGAATGGCGTGGACCACACATGCCGCCGCTGTTTCCGCTTCCGTGGTTCCGTGCGGAATGCCGCGCGACGCGAGCACGCTCGGCAGTACTCCTGCGAGTGCGCACCGATCCGCGTGAAGCAGCTTGCCAATGCCTTCGATTCTCGCGAGCAGCGCCTCCAGCGAACGCGAATTCTTCACGTCGATCAACTCTGCTTCGGCGCCCGTGACCGAGAATGCAAGGCCCCAGGCCCGCCCCTGGCGGAAAATGCCGATTATTGCGGGGCTCCAGCGATATCGTTCGACGAGGCGAGCAAAGGCGGAATTACGGACGGGGATGGGTCGGCGTACCGGGTAGGCCAGAAAGACACGATTCAGAAATCTGAAGCGGCGGTTCACCACACCGGCCGCGCGGAACACGGCATCATTGTTAAACAGCAGATTGGCGGCGACGGCGGCCATGGCCCTCGTCAGCGACATTCGCGATCCCAGCGGCTTCGGCATTTCAGGTCCGCAGACTGGCGGCAGGCCAGTTCAGCCACTGCTCGGGATGCCTGCGCAACAACTCGCCGATCAATCCCGCAACCGATTCAACGCCGTTCTCCGGCGACAGCGGATCTCGCCATTCAAAATGCAGGCGCTCCGTTTCCCAATAGTGAATGAGAGGAATGACTGTAATCCCGGAGGAAAACAGCCAACGCAGCATGCCGGTACGAAAGCCCAGAGCGGGAACGCGGGCAACGGGCGTCACGCCAAAACTGGCCGGGTCGTGCGGACCATCTGCAAGCAGAGTCAGATGCGATATACCGCCGTTCCGAAGTCCGGTCATTAGCCTGCGAAGTCCGGCTCGGTCCGCAACAATGGTCTCGGCCGCCTCGCGCAACCAGTGCGCATGCTCGTGACTCAGCCAGCTCGCGTTGCGCGGCGCTATCAGAAGATGCTGATTGACGAAGCCGCATTCGAGCCACGCGTGATGGAGCAAGCTGCCCACTAACGGCATCCCCGAAAAATGGAACATCAGGACTACAACCGGGCCGCCATGTTTCTGTGCGGAAACGTGGCGGCGCATTTGCTCAAAGCTATGCGGCAGATGCCGAGGGACCTCCGCCAGGATTGTTTGACTTGTGCCCAGCACCGGTGGAAGAAAAAGCTGATGAAGAATTGCCGGCTCGAGAAGCGCCCCGATTTCGGCATCGGAATACTCCAGATGGCGTCCCATGGCTCGAACGCTCGCCAACATCATGCGAGGCGGATACGGCTTTCGCTGACTTGCCGCCAGCATATTGCGGCGGGCTTCGGAAAACAGGCCCGTAAAAATATCCTGCTCGCTCACCCGGCAACTCCCGCGGAATGCG
>DASYCD010000219.1:0-31440 GCA_036500405.1 Bryobacteraceae bacterium | reverse complement strand
CGGCGATCCGGGATAAGCCAGACGAATGCAATCAGCGCGTAGAGAGCGCTCGATAGCCACGTGCTCACGAATGCCAGGGCTATCGCGGCGAGATAGATGAAGGGCGAGAGCTTTCCTTTCAAATCGCTTCCGACCGCGGATTTCAGGAGGGAGTCTTTGCCATCGTGCGCGATGATCATTCGCTGGAGGATCAGCCAGGCGATCGCCGCCATCAACAGGACGATGCCGTATGCCACGAAGGGCGCGGGGGACTCGTGATTTTCGCCCATCCATCCTGTGCAGAACGGAAACAGAGAGAGCCAGAACAGCAGGTGCAGGTTCGCCCAGAGAATGCCCCCGCTGACGCGCCGCATCGAATGCAGCAGATGGTGGTGGTTGTTCCAGTAGATCCCTACGTAGATGAAGCTGAGGATGTAGCTGCAGAACACGGGCAGAAGGGGTTTGAGCGCGGCGAAGCCGCCGCCGTGGGGCACCTTCAACTCCAGAACCATGATGGTGATCAGGATGGCGAAGACGCCGTCGCTGAAGGCTTCGAGTCTGCTTTTCCCCATGTACTAAATGATGGCATTTCGGATCGCAATTTGTGGCTGAAGACGCTGCGGTAAGTCCGTCGCCGGCTACTGCGCATAGGCGACGGCCTTTGACATCGTCAGAGCGCCGATTCGGTCGTAGACCCACTTTTTCGGACTGTTGTGCTGGGCCGAGAACGTGCCGACCAGCTTGCCGTCTTTGAGTTCCAGCTTCCATCGCAGGAGTTCGCCGCCTTCGAAATCGAGAAAGCGGTAAAGATTGAACTTCGCGCCATCCTGCTGGATATCGAGCGGTGCGCCCGGATTACCGTCTTTCCCGATCGACACCGCCGTCAGCTTCCCATCGGTCATCCGGACTTCGAAGCTTTGTTGTTCATGACGCTTCGTTGCGCCTTCGTCGGTGGTATCTGCGAAACCGGTCCAACGTCCGGTAATGTCCTGTGCGGAGACGATTCCGCAAAGTAAGGCGGCAACGATCAGGCAGCGAATGGCAAAAGTCATTCCCACAGAATACACCGATTTGTTGGGTTCTCAAACGATGTAAGATAAATGTCGAACCAATGCGGCTGACCCTCACATTTCCCATCAGTCTGTTGTTCGCGGCGGCGTGCGCGAGCGGCGCGGATAACGGCGCTGCCGTCGCGCTTCTGCAGCAACGCTGCCTGACTTGCCACGGCGATACCAGTGCGATGTCCGGACTGCGGCTGACGAGCCGCGAAAATCTGCTGAAGGGGGGATCTCGCGGTCCCGCCATCGTACCAGGCAAATCTGCCGACAGCCTTCTTTATAAAGCCGTTTCAGGGAGTGGCGAAGTTCTGCGGATGCCGCCTGTTGGCGGCGGTCTGCCGGCGTCCGATATCGCTGTGATCAAGGAATGGCTCGACGCAGGGGCGCCATGGTCGAATACCGCGCCGGTGATGACGAGTCAGTGGTGGTCGTTCAAAAAGCCGTCGCGTCCGGCGGTGCCTGCGGGTGCGGTCAATCCGATCGACGCATTCATTAATCAAAAACTGAAAGACGCCGGTATTGCGCCCTCCGCGGAAGCGGACCGGCTGACGCTGCTGCGGCGGGCGTCTTACGATCTGCTCGGCCTGCCGCCGACGAAGGAGCAGATTGACGAATTCCTCGCGGATAAATCGCCGAATGCGTGGGAGAAGGAAGTCGACAAGCTGCTGGCCTCGCCGCACTACGGGGAGAAATGGGGACGGCACTGGCTGGATCTCGCGCGCTACGGTGACACGGCCGGATTCGAGCAGGATCCGTATCTGCTGATTGCCTGGCGTTATCGGGATTACGTCATCAAGTCATTTAACGACGATAAGCCTTACGACCGCTTCACCAAAGAGCAGATTGCGGGCGATGAGTTGTATCCAACCGATCCGGAATCGCGGCAGGGCACCGGGTTCTATCGCGTCGGCACCAATCGCGACATGCTCTTCAAAGTGGAAGACATCAACCTGGTGGAAAAACGTATGGACATGGTGGATGCCACCGGGTCCGTTTTTCTGGGGCTGACGGTCGGCTGCGCGCGCTGTCACGATCATAAGTTCGACCCGATCCCGCAGAAGGATTATTACCGGATGCAGGCGATTTTCCAGCCGGCGGTGAACGATCGGGTTTTCCTCGATTACAATCCGGCGCGCCTCTACGATATCTCCGAAAACTCGCGTTCGTTCCGGCTGTATCAGATGGGTGAACAGGCCGCGCAGATCAACGCGAAGTATTCGGACGTTTTGAAGGCGAAGAAAATGGCGGCGTTGCCCGCTGACGTGGCGGCGGCGTTCAAGACGGCGGAAGACAAGCGGACACTGGAACAGGCGCGGATTGTGCTCGACAATGTGGCGAAGACGAAGGTTTCCACGCAGGAAATCGACGCGGTGATGTCGAAGGAGGATAAGGATACCCTCGACTCCATTTCACACAGGCTACTGCAGATGTTTACGGGGTACGGTCCGCCGCCGATGTCGCCTGGGATTGTGGATATTGGCCGCGACTCTCCAAAGACATTTGTTGCAGTTCGCGGAAATCCGGATAATCTCGGCGATGAGGTGCAGCCGGGGTTCCTGACCGCGCTCGGTGGCGGAGAGGTTCCTGAAGCGCCGTTGCACGCTCCGACAACGTATCGACGTAAGGCGCTTGCGGAGTGGATTGCGAGCCCGGATAATCCGTTGTTCGCGCGCGTCATGGTGAACCGGATCTGGCAATTTCATTTCGGATCCGGGCTGGTGAAGACGCCGAGCGATTTCGGCTCGCGCGCGGGGCAGCCCACGAATCCGGAACTGCTGGACTGGCTTGCGACTGAGTTTGCGGCGAAGGGATGGTCGCTGAAGGCGATGCATCGGCTGATCATGACGTCCGACGCGTACAAGCGCGATTCGAACGCGAACGCGGCGGCGCTGGCGAAGGATCCGGCGAATGATCTGCTGTCTCACTTCAACCGGCGGCGGCTCGAGGCGGAAGAGATTCGCGATGCGTCCCTGCAGGTCACGGGTGAACTCAATCTGAAGATGGGCGGAGTTCCGGCGGTGCCGCCGCTGACGCGTGAGGAGATGTTCGGGATGATCGGGAGCCCGTCGAGCAACTGGAGCGTTTCTCCGGACCCGGCCGAGCACATGCGCCGTACAATCTACACCTTGCAACGGCGTACTTTCCAGCAGCCGATGGCGCAGGCTTTTGACGGTCCGGACGGCGTTGCTCCGTGTCCGCGAAGGAATGAGAGTACGACGGCGCCGCAGTCGTTATCTCTGCTGAACAGCGGGTTCACGATGGATCGGGCGAAGGCGCTGGCCGGCAAGATATCCGGCACCGCGGATGCGTGGGTGCACATTTACGGGCGCGCGCCGTCGCAGGAAGAACTGAATGAGGCGCAGAAGTTTCTCGACCGGCAGATTACGCTCACGGGATCGAAGCCCGCGGCGCTCATCGAACTGGTGCGCGGTCTGCTGAATACGAACGAATTCCTTTACGTCGATTGAAACCGGGGACTCCAACAATGACACGACGCGAAATCCTGGCACGAACCGCATGTGGCTTTGGAATGGCCGCTTTGACCGGAATGATGGAAGGAGCGGAGACGAATCCGCTGGCGCCGAAAGCGCCGCCGCTTCCGGCGAAGGCGAAGTGCGTGATCTATCTGCACATGCATGGCGGCGTGAGCCATGTGGATACGTTCGATCCCAAACCGGAGCTGACGAAGTATACGGGCAAGCCGCTGTCGGCGGACCTCGCGAAGATCATCAAGACGAGTTTCATTCACGATCCCTCGAAGGCTATACTGCGCGGCAGCCCGTGGGAGTTCCGGCCGGGCGGGCAGAGCGGACTGATGGTGTCCGATCTCTATCCGAATCTTCGCGACATTGCGGACGATCTGCTGGTGCTGCGTGGATGCTATTCGGATCAGTTCGATCATGCGCCCGCGATTTACCTTCGGCACACCGGCCATCAGCTTCCGGGACGGCCGTGTCTTGGTTCGTGGCTTACCTACGGGCTCGGAACGGAGAATCAGAATCTGCCGGCGTTCGTTGTGATGTCGGATGGATCCACGAAGTCGGGTCCGCCGGCGTATAGCGCCGGATTTCTGCCAGCTGTCTATCAGGGAACGATTTTCCGGAGCGGCGAGAGCCCGATCCTTTATCTGAAGAATCCGGAAGGCGTGACGAACGATTCCCAGCGGGCCACGCTGGATTTCATCAATGCGATGGATAAGCTGCAGCAGCGAAGCCGCCCGGACGATTCGACGCTCGATGCGCGCATTGCGTCATACGAGCTTGCCTACCGGATGCAGAGTGCGGCGCCGGACGCGGTGGACATTTCGAAAGAAACCGACGCGACGAAAGCGCTCTACGGCATCGGCGAACAATTCACGGATGATTTTGGCCGCAAGTGTCTTCTGGCAAGGCGGTTGGTGGAGCGCGGTGTCCGCTTTGTCGAACTGATTTCGGGAACGAATGTTGGACAGGACTGGGATGATGCCCATACCGATTTGACTGGCTCGCACGCGCGGATGACGAAAAAGACCGACAAGCCGATCGCGGGTCTGATTCGCGATCTGAAAAGCCGCGGCATGCTGGATTCGACGCTGATTGTCTGGGGCGGGGAATTCGGACGAACTCCGCTCTCACAGGGCGATAACGGGCGCGATCATCATCCGTATGGATTCACCTCCTGGATGGCGGGCGCCGGGATTAAGGGCGGGCGCGCGTTGGGAGCGACGGATGACTTCGGCGTGCAGGCGAATGATATGCGCGTCGATGCGCACGATCTGAATGCGACTATCCTGCGGCTGATGGGGATCAATCACCGGCAGCTCACGTATCTCTATCAGGGCCGCGACATGCGGCTGACCGATGTGAAGGGCGATGGCGAGTTTTCCGCGAAACTTCTGGCTTAGGTCATTTCGCGGGAGTGTTCAGCGATTTCTGCAACCCACGGGCGAGAGCGGCCCGTTCATCCTTCGTTAGTTTGGCTTCGGGATGCATCGGGAGATAGAACCACGGAGGCATGTTGCCGCCCGCGACCTGCTGGACAACGTCGTCAGGCTGATTCATCGGATCATTCCATTCCGAAAAATTCAGATGCGCGCGGCCCTGGTTGACATCGCGCTGGGTGAGCCAGGAAACGGGCGCGATGCTGGAATACCACGGCCACGTGGTCTCGTTGCTGTGGCAGTTGTAGCAGGCGCGCTTCACGAGGTCACGGGTCTGCGGGCTGTCCCACTTTGGTTCCTGAATCACGGTTGGGTTGGAATGTTCATGGCCGAAGGGTACGAGTTGCAACACCGCGCCCGTGAGAATGAGTCCGATTACAATTTTTCCAAGCAAAGGCAAAAACTCCTCCTGAATTCACGGTAGGGAGGAATTTTACTGATGGTGTTGGAGGGTTGTAAAAGTAATGCAACCGTTTCGTGCGTTTTGCCTTAGAAGCAGGCGCGGACGACGCCGCCATCCACGCGCAGCGCCGCGCCGGTGATGGCGGAGGCCTTGGGGCTGCAGAGGAAGGTGACGAGGGCGGCGATTTCGTCGGTGGTCTCGAAGCGCTGCAGCAGTGACGTGGGACGAACGCTGCGGAAGAATTCCTTCTCAAATTCGGCGAAGGGCTTGCCGCCGCTGATCTGTTTGACGAATTCGTCGACGCCGGCGGAATGCGTGGGACCCGGGAGGACTGCGTTGACCGTGATGCCCGTCCCGGCGCAGTGTTCGGCGAGTCCACGTGAGACCGCAAGCTGCGCTGTTTTGGTGGTTCCGTAGTGGATCATCTCCACCGGAATCTGGATGCCGCTTTCGCTGCTGATGAAAATGATGCGGCCCCAGTTGCGCTGCTTCATACCGGGCAGGTAGGCGCGGCTAAGGCGGACGCCGCTGAGGACGTTCGTATCGAAGAAGCGAATCCAGTCTTCGTCCGTAATCTCTTCAAACGGTTTTGGCTCGAAGATGCCGAGATTGTTGACGAGGATATCGATTGAGGGGAATTGCTTCACCAATTTCGCGGCGTCTTCCGCGCGCGAAAGATCTCCGACGAAGCCTTCCGGTTTGGCGCCGGGGGTATATCGAATTTCATCGAGCGCCGCTGAAACCGCGGTCGCGGAGCGGCTGTTCACAATGACGTGAGCGCCCTCCGCGGCCAGTTGCTTCGCAATTGCGAAGCCGATCCCTTTCGAAGAGCCGGAGACGAGGGCGGTTTTGCCGGTGAGTTGAAGGTCCATGGAATGCCAGAAGTTCCATTTTAGACGACTCCCGGGAACCAGCCGCCGAAGTGTTCATGCAGCTTTAACGGCCAGTCAATATAATGTTTGTCGATGCAACCACCTAACGAACTCCCCCGATTCACCCGCCGCCGTCTGCTCAGGAACGCAGCCACGCTGGCCGCGGCCGCGGGGCTGATGCCGCCGAACGTGCGGCGCGCGCTTGCGCAGGCGGCTCCGAAGAATCCGGCGCTCAAGGACATCAAGCACGTCGTGATTCTGATGCAGGAGAATCGTTCGTTCGATCATTATTTCGGCACGCTCGCCGGCGTGCGCGGTTTTGGCGATACCGAAGCCGCCAAGCTTCCCAACGGCAAGTCCGTGTTCTATCAGCCGGATGAGAAGAGCGCCGATGGCTATTTGCTGCCGTTCCATCTGGACACGCACGCCAGCAGCGCGCAGAAGATTCCGTCGACCAGCCACGCGTGGGCCGTGCAGCACGAAGCGTGGAACCATGGCGCGATGGACAGGTGGCTCCCCGCGCACCGCAAAGCGGATGGCGTGAAGGGCCCCTATGTAATGGGCTATTACAAGCGCAGCGATATTCCATTTCATTTCGCGCTGGCGGAATCGTTCACGATCTGCGACAACTACCATTCGTCGCTGATGGGTCCCACGTGGCCGAATCGAATGTATCTGATGACGGGTATGATTGATCCGGATAAGACGGGCGGCGGTCCCATCCTTGACAACAAAGCGCCCACGGACGGCTATGAATGGACGACGTATCCGGAACGGCTGGAGAAAGCCGGCATCAGCTGGAATGTCTATATGCAGCAGGATCGTTACGGCTGCAATATGCTGGAGAATTTCAAAATCTTCCGGAAGGCCGATACGCGCTCACGGCTTTACACGCGCGGCGTGCAGATCGATCCGGAAGGCCAGTTCGAGCACGATGCGATGAACGACAAACTACCGGCGGTTTCCTGGATCATCCCGACCAGCTATCAATCCGAACATCCCGATTACATGCCCGCGGATGGCGCCACATTTGTGGCCAGCAAGATCGACGCGATCGCCGCGAACCCTGAGGTGTGGGCGAAGACGGTTTTCATCCTGAACTACGACGAGAACGACGGTCTTTTCGATCACGTCATACCGCCGACGCCGCCGGAAGGAACGCCGCATGAGTTCGTCGACGGTTTGCCGATCGGCGGCGGTTTCCGCGTGCCCTGCATCATCGTTTCGCCGTGGACGGCCGGTGGATGGGTTTGCAGTCAGACGTTCGACCACACTTCGGTCCTCCAGTTCCTTGAAAGCTTCACGGGGGTTCGCGAAACGAATATCACCGACTGGCGGCGGAAGACTTTCGGCGATCTCACCGCGGCGTTCCGGTTTGGCGGGGAACTGGCGAAGCCGCCGGTGCTGGCGGATACCGAGGGTCCTCTGGTGTTGGCGCGCTATGGGGCCACAACGCTGCCGAAGCCGCCGATTCCGGAAGGCGATCAGCAGATGCCGCGGCAGGAGAAGGGCACGCGCAAACGGGTCTGACAGCCCCTACGACAAAGTTTCGATGCGGTAATCTTCGATCACCGGATTGCTGAGGACGTCGCGCGCGATCGCGTCCAGATCTTCCTCACCGTTGAGGGTGATCTCGAAAAATTTGCCCTGGCGGACGTCCTGAATGCCCTTGTGGCCGAGGCCCTTGAGGGCGGCGCGGATGGTCTGCCCCTGGGGGTCGAGAACGGATTGTTTGAAGGTTACGTAGACGCGTGCTTTCACTGGATTTATGGTAGCGCGAGGGCTACGGCTCCTGTTCGAAAAGACTGATCTGGAGATCTGGAGGTTCGGGCTTCTTCCGTTTCCTGTCGCTCGGCGCGAAGGTGCGCATCAGGGCGATCATTTTCCGATGCAATTCGTTGATTTCGACGAGGGTCGTGCAGCGGGGACAGCCGCCGCGCACGCCGCCCAGACCTTCCTCCGCGTCGAAGCGCGGGTGACGGGAACATTTCCCACGCCAGCGAATAGAGCCGATCTTGAGCATTAGTGAGCAGAGCCTCCGCGAATCACGTGGCAGTGGGCGAGGGTGGGGATCGGCGGCTGGGCATCCAGGCCAACCTCGCGAAGCCAGGAAGCATATTCGGCGGCGGAATACGCGCGGCCTTCGGCCATGATGAAGAGCTGAGCGGAGTAGCAGGCGACGTCGAGCGGGCCATCGAGCGCATCATTGAGAAGAACGTCGTGAATCAGGATGCTGCCGCCGGGGTTCAGGCATTCGGCGGCGCGGCGCACCAGGCCGCGGCAATCGTCCACATCCCAATCGTGGAGGACGTTGGAAAACAGAACGAAATCGGCGGGCGGGAAGGCTCCGGTGAACATGTCGCCGGCGCGAAGTTCGAGGCGGTCGGCAACGCCGTACTGCTCGGCGAACTCGGCGGCGACCCGAAGGACTTCGGGGCGGTCGAGAACGATCGCTTTCAGGTCCGGATTTTTTTGCAGGAAAGCGATGGCGTAGATGCCGGTGCCGCCGCCGATATCGAGCAGCGTACCGTTGCCGAGCGGCAGACGATCGGCAAGAACGGGAGCGACGTTCTTCGCGCGGCCGGCCAGCGCGAGCGTGAGATTGCGGGCTGACGCTTCCTGCTCCATTGGGGACTCGACGGTTTCCTTGTAGACGAAGGCGGTGCCGGTCCGATTCGCGCGCAGGCGCTCGACGAGTTCCAGGACCGCGGGAGTATCGGCCGCGAGCCCGAGGTAGGCGGCAATGCTGAAGTAACCGCCCGGAACGAGTTGTTCGGCGCCAAGCGGCGAGAGCGAAAGCCTGCCGCCAGCATCGGCGACAACGAGGCCCATGGCGCGGATCACGGTGAGCAGAACGACGGCGGGCCGGTCCTCGAGGCCGAGAGCCGCGGCGAGTTCGGCGTGCGTGAGCGAGCGGCCTTCCAGTTTTTCGAATAGCCGGAAGTGCGCGACGGCGGCGATCAGAAGATTGGCCGCAAAGCCCGCGCGGAAATAGTTGAAAATCGGCGCCGGGTCATGGACGGGGCAGTCCACTGCTGAGGTGTGTTGAGGGGTCAAAGGATCATCTTACTGCGCCTGGAAGACTACGACCGGATGATAGATGTGGGGGAGCGCAATCTGTCCGATGGCGACGACGTTTCCCTCGGGATCGATAGCCTTCACGTGTTCAGCGTTCGGATTGGCGCGGAAGGGAGAGACGCTGAAATCGCGACCCTGACGAATCTGTCGCGCGGTGAGATCGTCGACGCCGACGCGGGGGAAATGCGGTAGGAGATCCGCCATGGGAAGCAGCGCTTCGGCGAGGCGGCCTTCGTTCTTGAGCGACTGGAGTTCGTCGAGAGTATGAGTTTGCGCAAGCGTAAATTCGCCGGACGCGGTGCGGACCAGATCTTCCACATGCGCTCCGCAGCCGAGCTTGATGCCGAGATCGTGGGCGATAGAACGGATGTAGGTTCCGGCCGAGCAGCGAACGCGGAGGCGGGCGCGGGCGCCTTCCGCGCTCAGGAGTGTGAGCTCGTACAGGGAGACGCGGACGGGCGAGAGTTCCACCGGCTGGTTCCTGCGCGCGAGTTTGTAGGCCGGAACGCCATTGATTTTCTTGGCGGAGATGGGCGGCGGCATTTGGTCGATGTCGCCTCGCATGGGGGCCAGGCAGGCTTCGATCTGTTCGGCGCTGATGGTGACATCCACCGGCGGCGCGAGAGGTTCTCCTTCGCGATCGTAAGTGCTGGTCGCGAAGCCGAAACGGATGACGGCCTCGTACGCCTTTTCGGACTTTTCAAAGTAGCGGGCGAGGCGCGTCGACTGGCCGACCATCATGGGCAGAACGCCGGTCGCGAGGGGATCGAGCGTGCCGAGATGTCCGACGCTTTTCGTGTTGGCTATGCCACGCATTTTCGCCACGACGTCGTGCGAAGTCCAGGCTGCAGGTTTATTGACGACGATGACGCCGTCGAGATTCGGGGATTTCACAATTTTACTTTTCGGATTCCAACTGGGGAATGACGCGCATCAGGACGTTGCCGATCACTTCGAAGCTGTGCGCTCCCAGCTTATCCATGGTGTCCTGCGGGGTGTGCCAGTAGGCGTTGTTCGGACCGTAATTGAAATCGATCAGATCGAGCGCGCGCACTCCGGCTTCGAGGAACGGCAGGTGGTCGTCTTCAACCGCGGAGGGCTGGCGGAGAAAGATCGACGAGTAGCCGAGCGCATCGGCGTTATCCCAAACGAGCTTGCGCAGGGATGCGGCGGAGTAATCTTCGTCGACGATGTCGAGGTTTCTATCGCCGGTCATGTCGACGTTGATCAGGGCTTTGAGTTTGCTGTTCATGCCGTCGGCGGACCATTTGTTCGCGAGGTGACGGCTGCCGTAGACGCTGTCGGTCGCGGTCCAGTCGCGAAGGGCTTCTTCGCCGTCGAAGAAAACGATGTAGAGATCATCGATGCGCGGGCGTCCGGCAAGGACGCGGGCAAGTTCAAGCAGCGTACCGGTGGAGGAGCCGCCGTCATTCGCGCCGAGAAAGCCGGCCATCTTTTTGGTGTCGAAGTGGCCGGTGATGGCGATGGCGCGGCCGGACTCGCCGGGGAACTTCGCGATGATGTTTTCCATCTCGACGGGGCCATCGGGCGTTTGAGCCGTGAAAGAGTCGGTTGAAACTTCGCAGCCGAACGACGCGAGTTGAGTACGAATCCAGGCGCGCTGTTTCGTATTGGCGGCGCTGCCCGAAGGGCGCATGCCGAACGCTACAGCTTTCGCGGTGAAATTCAGCGCGGAATCGCCGCTGAATGTTTTAGCCGCCGTTTGTGCGGCGACAGGGCCGCACAAAAAAGAGACTGCCGCGAGGGCAGTCAGAGTCCGCCTGAAATTCATGCTTCCCTCTAGATTACAACTCCTGCAAATCTGCATATGTACTGTCGCGAACAAATTAGGATCGATTTGTTGTAGTATGTCTGTAAGGAGCAGGGAGAAGGGCAAGGATAAGTGGTGCCGGTCAGTGGAATTGGTGAAGAACTTCGGCGCGAGCGGACCCGTCAGGGTCTGACGCACCAAGATATCGCCCGGCGAACAAAAATCCCTGTTCGATCGCTGGAAGCGATTGAATCTGAAGCGTTTGACCGACTTCCCGGCGTTATTTTCACGCGCAATTTCGTCCGGCTCTATGCTGTGGATCTGAAGCTCGATCCTGAATCCCTGATCTCCCGCCTCCCGAAATTCGACCTCGAATCCGCCCCGCTTCCCGAGCCCCCACGCACCTACCAGCGCCGGGGGACGTGGGACCCGCGAGTGAAGGCGGCCGTGATGTCGGTTGTGTGGTTGATGGTGGCGGGTGGCGCCGGTACCGGGGCCTGGTATTACTACAACAACTACGGCCGGCATTTAGTGACTCCGGTGGCGGCTGCTCCGCCTCCAGTAACTCCGTCGCGGCCGGTTTCGATTCCTCCGCCACCTGTCGCGACGGCTCCGGAGCAACAGCCGGCACAGACCGCTGAAACTCAGAATGGACCGCTCGACAGCAACCGTCCGGTGCAGGTAGTCCTGACCGCGCGCGATGAGGTGTGGGTCCAGGTGAGCGCGGATGGGCGCACGGCATTTGTCGGCACCCTGCAACCGAACGACACTCGAACGATTGCGGCTGACGATCAGGTGAAGGTTCTGATGGGGAACGCGGGCGGCCTGGATATCTCGCTCAACGGCAAGCCGCTCGATCCGCTGGGGACGAAGGGCCAGACCCGGACGGTCAGGTTGACGGCGGCAGGTCCGCAGCTCGGGCCCCAAAATCAGCCCGTTTCTTCTCCACTCTAGCCTGATGGCGGGCGATCATGGCGGCCCGCTTTTCCGCAAACAATGCCCGACGCCGCTGTCGATCCGCCGTGAGCAATTCCGCGCGGCGGCGCTGCTTGATGCTGGTATCGAGCATGCGCCAGAACGTCACGAAATAAGCTACGGCAGACCAGGTGGAGAATAGAACCACGACGTAGAGCGAAATATCGGCCAGCGTGGAAACAGCGGGGCGGCGGACGCTGATCAACAGGAGCGAAATCGCCACCATCTGGGAGACGGTTTTGGTTTTGCCCAACTCGCTCGCTTTGATCATGAAGCCTTCGGACGCCGCGATACTGCGCAGTCCGGAGACGGCGAATTCACGGCCTACAAGAAGAATCACCAACCACGCCGGCACCACACTTTCCTGAACGAGCGCAATCAGCGCGGCGGAAACCAGCAACTTATCGGCGATTGGATCGAGAAGCGTGCCGATGGTGGTTTCCTGTTTCCAGCGGCGCGCGAGATAGCCATCGAGAAGATCGGTTGCCGCGGCGACCCAGAAAATCAGAAGCGCGATGAGAGTGTTA
This sequence comes from Bryobacteraceae bacterium, assembly GCA_036500405.1. Lineage (GTDB taxonomy): Bacteria > Acidobacteriota > Terriglobia > Bryobacterales > Bryobacteraceae > BOG-234. Next base: position 18,858 of record DASYCD010000219.1, on the reverse strand, counting down.
TCGAGGGTGTGGCCGTGATAATGGAACGCAATACGGCCCTGGACGAGGACGGCGACGAGCAGCGGCACGAAAAAAATGCGGGCTATCGTGAGGCTATTCGGGACATTCATGCGCGCTCGTCGGACCGGGACCGGCTGTGGAAATCGTAGCGAATTCCGCGCCAAAAAGCCAGCGTTGCATTCGCCTGATCCAATTCTATCTTCCGTAAGCTAACTGATTCAGGATAATTGGCTTACCGGGTTTGCTGCATTGCGGTTCAAATTCCGCGAAGCTCTTGAAGCATAAGCACTTTATTTACTTCTGCACAGAGTTTTCCACAGGATCGCCGGGCTGCGAAGTGCAAAATCTGCGCAGCTTGCGGCGGAGCGATTCGGGCGCCTCGACCCTGAGACGGCAAAAATCGCCCTGGTATTCCTTGCGAAGAACCCGACCCAGATCGTGGGCCATCGAAATTGCCGCGCCTTCGGAGACGGGGATTTCGAATGTAACGGTCTCGATCGTGTCGAAAGCGAGCACGCGGTCGATGGTGGCAAACAAATCGGCGATACCGTCGCCGGTCATGCCGCTGACGAGGACGGCGGGTCCGGGAGAGCCGTGGTCGGGATCGGTCATGAGGCGCGCGGCGAGGATGTCCGCGCCGGTTTCGGCTTCGAAGGAGGGAAGGCGGTCTCGCTTGTTCAGGACGAGGATGTGGGGCGTCTCGGAAGCGCCGATTTCGCGGAGGATGCGGAAGACCTCGGTGACATGGCCGCGCGCGTCGGCGGCGGAGACATCGACGACGTGCAGGATGAGGGCGGCTTCGGCAACTTCTTCAAGCGTGGCGCGGAAAGCCTGCACGAGAGTCGTCGGCAGGTTGCGAATGAAGCCGACGGTGTCGCTCAGCAGCACGGTGCGCCGCGAAGGCAGCACGATGGGACGCACCGTGGGATCGAGCGTGGCGAACATTTTGGCGTCGGCGAGGACTTCAGCCGAGGTAAGGCGGTTGAAGAGCGTGGATTTCCCCGCGTTTGTGTAGCCAGTGAGAGAGACGGTAGGAACCGGGATGGAATCGCGCCGGCCCCGATGGAGAGCGCGGCCTCGCCGGACCCGCTCGAGATCGCGTTCCAGTTTCGCGATGCGCACGCCGATCCGGCGACGGTCGGTTTCGAGTTTGGTTTCGCCGGGGCCGCGGGTACCGATGCCGCCGCCAAGACGGGAGAGCGATGCGCCCTGGCCGGTGAGGCGCGGGAGCAGGTATTTCAACTGCGCGAGCTCGACCTGGAGGCGGCCTTCGGCTGTGCGCGCGCGGCTGGCGAAGATATCCAGAATCAGCTGCGTTCGATCGATGACGCGCGTGCCGATATCGCGCTCGAGATTGCGCTGCTGGGTAGGGGTGAGATCGTTGTCGACGATGACGACGTCGGCCTCCAGAGCCTCGGCGAGCTGTCGCAGCTCTGTGACCTTGCCGTGTCCGAAGAGCGTGGAGGCTTCGGGGTCGGGACGAACCTGGAACACTTCGCCCACCACAACAGCTTTCACCGAGGCTGCGAGCTCTTTCAGTTCGGCGAACGACTCTCCGGCGGAGGCCGATGGCGCGCCGCGGCCGCGCTCGAAGCCGGCCAGCAGCGCGCGCTCAGGAGACTGGAGCAGAGAGATCGTCGGTGTCTGGTCCTTTGAAAAACGCCGGGCTTAGCTTTCCGATCCCGTGCCGGAAACGGGCGCAGGGGGAGGCGGCGGAGAAGCCGGCACGTGGTGCACGCTGCGCACGATCACCACGGTCGAAATCGCGTGCTTAAAAATCAGCTGCTCCTGATTATTCGTTTCGAGCACAAGGGAGTACTTATCGAAGCTCTTAATTCGACCCGTGAGCTTTACCCCGCTAAGGAGGTAGATAGTAACGATTCCCTTTTCCTTGCGCGCATTGTTGAGAAAACTATCTTGAATATTTTGCGCTGGTTTATCCATCTGCAGATCCTGGCCCGAAAAATTAGAGTCCAGCAGGGCGGGCCGTCATCGCATTGTAGCAAGAACAGGATATACGAAAATTTACCAGTGCCTATTCGCCTTCCGGCGGACCGAGGTCTTCCTCTCTGTTTTCGAAGCGTGTTTGCGAATGGAGGAAGACGAGGTCGATTTTTCCGACGGGGCCGTTGCGCTGCTTGGCGAGAATCAATTCCGCGAGTCCCTTCAGGTCTTCACGATCGCGCTGGTAGACTTCGGGGCGGAAGATGAAGCCGACGAGATCGGCATCCTGTTCGATGGATCCGGATTCGCGAAGGTCGCTGAGCTGCGGACGGTGATCGCCCTGGCGGGTTTCCGTGGCGCGGCTCAGCTGGGAAAGAACGAGGAACGGACACTCGAGTTCCTTCGACATGAGCTTGAGACCGCGCGATAACTGGCTGACTTCCTGATTGCGGTTTTCGCTGCGGCCGCGGCCGCTCATGAGCTGGAGGTAATCGACCACCACCATGCCGATTTTGCCCTGCTGCTGTTTGAGCTTGCGCAGCTTGGCGTGCATGTCCATGAGGTTGGCGCCGGAGGTGTCGTCGATATAGAGGGGAGCCTCCACCATCTGGCTGGCGGCGGCGCGCAGTTTCTGGCGCTCCTGTTCGTTGAGGTAGCCGGTGCGGAAGCGGTGGCTATCGACGCGGGCCGCGGCGCAGAGCATACGGGTGAGCAGGGATTCCTGCGACATTTCGAGCGAGAAGACGGCGACCGGCTGAAAGAGCTTGGTTGCAACGTACCAGGCCATGTTGAGGGCCAGCGCGGTTTTACCCATGGAGGGGCGGGCGGCCAGGATGAAGAGTTCACCGGCGTGCAGGCCGCCGGTCATTTCGTCGAACTTGACGAAGCCGGTGCTGATGCCGCGGATGCGCTTGCTCGGATCGAGGAAAGCGTTAAGTCCGCCTTCGTACGCCTGAATGACCTCGAGCGGAGTCATCAGGCCTTTCTGGCCGCGCTGTTCGCCGAGGCGGAGCAGATTTTCTTCGGCGCCCGCGAGGATCTCGTTCGGATCTTCCTCGGCGAGAAGTGCGCGGTTCATCATGTGCTGCGCGGTGGTGGCAATGCGGCGCAGGGTGGCTTTTTCGCGAATGATGCGGACGTAGGCGTCGAGGTTGGAAATTTTCGGCAGGCCGTCGTCGAGGGAGACGAGATAGGCGAGGCTCAGATCAGTCGGATCGAGCTCGTTGCGGCGGAGCAGCTCGTTGGCAACGGTGACCCGGTCGATGCGCTCGCCGCGTTCGTGCAACTCGGACATGCGCTGGTAGATGCGGCGATGCTTTTCGAGCGCGAAGTCTTCGTCCGAGAGGGTACCGGCGATATCGATGAAGCGGGCGTCGTCGAGAAGCAGGGACCCGAGAATGAACTTCTCGGCGTCGATGTTGGCCGGAAGGCCTTTCTCGAGCGCGACGTTTTGGGTGTTCATGGGAACGGAATTCAGCATAGCCAAACTCGCCTGTGGATTCCTACGGTGAATTTCCTGTTTTCGTCAAAGCTGCGCCAATGCGGCTTTGGACGGAGAAATCCTCAGATTCGGAGAGCGGATATCCACAAGGACATTTTAGCGCGAGAATGTTTCAGGCATCTTCTGCCGGAGAAGCTGCTAGAATCCGCAACGAGGAGACATATATGTTTCGTAAAGTTACATGGCCTTTGCTGGGCCTGGCGTTTGCGGCCGGAGTGTTGATCGCGCAGCAGGATCAGTTGCTGCAGCCTTCGATGGAACCAACGGGCGGCTGGAACTCATCGGGAGAGATGGGGAAGACCGGAGGCTGGACGCCGACCACGGTGGCGGCGGGCGTTGAGAAGAAACCGCTGCAGGGAAAAGAGACGACCATTACGGGCGAGATTGTTGACCTTTCGTGCTATCTCCAGCTGGGGAAGCATGGGGCGGCGCATGCTTCGTGCGGGAGCAAGTGTATTGCGTCGGGTGAGCCGATCGGGATTGTGACGAAATCGGGCGAGGTTTATCTCGCGATGGCGGAAGAGCATGACCCGCGGCGGGACGGGAAGACGACGTTCCGCAAGGCTGCGGCGGATAATTTTGCGAAGGTCATGACGGTCACCGGAACGACGACGACGGTCAATGGGGTGAAGACGATTTACGTGCAGGGGTATCTCTAGCCGTATCATCTGCCAGGGCGAGGGCTCCGCAGACGCCGGCTCGGTCTCCCAGTTCGGGGGCGACGATCTCCGGTGGTTCGATGTAGTTGTTCAACAGGCTGGCGACTTCACGTCGGATTGCGGGGTATAGGAACGCGTTGCGCATGACGCCACCGCCGAGGATCACGCGGCGGGTGGAGAGCACCGTGGCGAAGTTGACGATGGCGAGCGCCAGATAGCGGACTTCCGCGGCCCAGGCGGGATGATCTTCGGGTAATTCTTCGGCGGGCTTGCCCCAGCGGGCCTGGATTGCAGGGCCGGAAGCGAGGCCTTCGAGACAGTCGCCGTGATACGGACAGACGCCGGCGAAGCCATCTTCGTGCGGGAGGCGGATGTGGCCCATCTCCGGGTGTGACGTGCCGTGTACAAGCCGTCCTGCGACGATTGCGCCGCCGCCAATGCCGGTGCCAACCGTGAGGTAAACCGAATCTTCGCCATCGCGCGCGGCGCCCCAGCGGGCTTCGCCAAGCGCGGCGGCGTTCACGTCTGTGTCGAAGCCGACTGGGACGCCGAAAGCCTTCTGGATTGGGCCGGCGAGATCGCGATCACGCCAGGCGATCTTCGGCGTGGATGTGATGTAGCCCCACCTCGACGAACGGCGGTCTGTACAGATTGGCCCGAAGGATCCGATGCCGATGGCGCGCAGGTTGCCTCCGCCCTCGTTGCGCAGGAACGCGATAGCGGCCGCGATGGTGGGTTCGGGATCGGCGGTTGGGATGCGAACGCTGCGGAGATCGTCCGGCCCCGTACCGACGCCGCAGACGAATTTCGTGCCGCCGGCTTCAATGGCTCCGAACAACGTTGTCCCTGAGGAAGCGCAGGCCATCGAAGGCGATGGAGTCGGGGGTCTTTTCGATATCGCGCCAGATGGCGGCCGCGGCGCTGATGTCGCCAATGTTGAAGCCGAAGCTTTCGATCGTCAGCCAGCCATCGTAGCCGACATCTTTGAGGGCCTGGAAGACGCCTTTCCAATCGGTATGACCACTGCCGGGAGTGCCGCGGTCGTGCTCGCAGGTGTGGACGTGCCGGAGATGGCGGCCCACGGTGCGGATGCCGGCTGCGACTTTTTTCTCTTCGATGTTGGCGTGGAACGTGTCGAAGAGAATGCCGATGTTCGGGTGGTTGACTTCATCGCAGAGCCGCACGGCGTCAACCGCGGTATTGAGGAAATAGGTTTCGAAGCGATTGAGCGGCTCGACTGCGAGGGTGACGCCGTTTGTGGTGAGCGTGTCGCCAATCGACTGCAGGCCTTCGACGGCGCGCTTCCACTCGTCGGGGGTGCGGCGGCGTCCGGGAAGGTAGCCGACGGGGCTGTACATCGGTCCGGCGAAAACTTTCGCGCCGGCATCGGCCGAAGTCCGGATCAGATCTTTCAGATGCTGGAGGGCGGTCGCGCGTTCGGAGGCGTCCTCACTGACCGGGCTGACGCCTTTCAGGAACGCGGAGGCGACGGTGGCTTCGAGCCCGTTTGCTTCGAGATCGCGGCGAACAGCGGCGGAATCGAAGCCATCAAGGCGGAACAGCGGAAACTCGATTCCATCGAACCCCGCCTGTTTGATCCGCGGGAGAAGGTCTCGGACAGACTGGTCGTATTGCCCGGACCAGATCATTGTATTCACGCCGAATTTCATTCAGCGTGATTATACCGGTTGCGTGTGGGCATCCAGAAAGCGCCGGAAAATGCCAGGCTGCGCGGAGAGAACGCTCATTGCGCATCGGCGGACGAACTGGCCGCGATCCAGCTGGAGCATGACGCTCGAGAGGAGACGGGCGCGGCGGCCCAGGCGCGAGTGTTCGCGATTGTAGAGCTGGAGGTCACCCTTCACGAGCGCTTTGGCGAGGACTTCCGCCTGGCGGAAGCTCAGGCAGATACCTTCGCCCGCGATGGCGTCCACGGAACCCGACGCGTCGCCGATCAGCGCGACGTTTCCGCGGGCGACCGCGCGGAGCCGAACAGTTCCGGTGACGGAGCCTCGCTCGCGGGTGGATTCGGAATCCGGCCGAAGGTGGGCGGCCAGAGCAGGGAAGCGGCGCAGTCCATCTTCGAGTCGCAGGTCCTGGCTACGGGAGATCAGAGCGACGCAGACTTCATTGGCGGAGACTGGCGTGACATAAGCCTGACAGCCATCGGCCCAGTGGATTTCGACATAGTCGCTCCACGGAGCCACCGCGAAATGCTGGCGGCGGGCGAAGCGGCGCGATGTGGCGACGGCGGCATCGAGCCCAGCCCAGCGGCGGACGAGCGAGGATGCGCCGTCGGCTCCGATGATCCATCGCGCGGGCCGGGTGTCTTTCCGGGAAACGGGCGAACCCCATCGCATTTCCACGCCTGCCTGTTCGGCGGCGCGGATGAGAGCGCCATGCAGAAGAGTGCGGCGAATGCCGATGCCGCACCCGCCCGAGAAATCCGCTTGCACGGAATGATTCGCGCTCTGGAATCGGATGCCGAGGAAGGGATAGCCGTCCGATTCGGAAAGTTCCAGGCCGAGTCGTGCGGCTGCGATGAGCGAATCGGGCATCAGGCCCTCGCCGCAGGGTTTATCGATGGGCGGCCGTTCGCCATCTGCGACGACTACGCTCATGCCTGCGCGGCGAACGGCGATCGCTGCCGCCAGACCTGCCGGACCACCGCCGACAACGAAAACGTCCATCGGCCCTCCTGCTCTATTTTGATGCGGAGTAGGGGCGCGTGGGAAGAGAGGGGGCGATGGCAGCTTCGTCGAATTGTACGGATTGGGTCGAACCGTAACGTCGAAAGCCGGAAAAATGCGTCTCTGTCCAATCGGTACGCTGGATTTTGCTGGCGTAAGTGACCCGATAGAGCGCGGAATCGGGCGTCAGAAACGCCCGGCCGGCGATGTTGTTTTCGCCGAAAGTTTCATTCCATTCGATACGTGTAATGCCGGATGCGGCGGGCAATCGCAGATTGGCGGCTTCCCATTGAATACGCTCCAGCTTGCCTGTGGCGGAGAATTGCGCGGAGCCGTCGAATGCAAGCGGATACGTGCGCCCTCCGATGACGAGTTGCCAATAGTGGTCAGCCTCGGTGGCGTGGAACGTCGTCACGAGGGAGTTGTTTTGCGTGGAGAAATCCGCGCGGCCCGCGGCAATTGCGTTCCGCGTGACGCGCAGCATGGTGGAAAGTTCGCCGCCGCACCAGGGTTCCGGAAGCGATCCGTTCCACCCGTAGTCTTCGACGCCGCTGAGCACGCGCACGGTTGTGTGCACGGCGGCGGAACGCAGGCGGCCGCGGCGGTTGGAGTATTGAGAAATATCTTCACTGACGACCACGTTCTCGACGGCCGCGATTGCGTCATCGAGATTCGCGGTGAGCTGCGCTATTGGGTTACCGGGAACGCAGGCGCCGGGTTCTTCCATCTGGACGCCATCTGCGGTGACGCGCAGGACGGTTGCGGGGCCGCCGACGAGATCCGGCTGGCTTGCGTATTCGAGGCCGATGAGTTGGAGTGCGCGCGGGGCTGACACATCGGCTGTGGCTTCGGGATGAGTACTCAGGAAGCGATCGGACTCTTCGTGCATCCCGAGCAAATGAACGGCTTTGGAACCCGCGCTGAGGCGCGCTTTGATGGCTATTTCACCGCCCTCAGGTCGCCCCGCTTCAAACGTGACGACCACGGCGCGCGGCTTTCCGGCTTCGGCTCCCAGCAGGCCGATCTGCAATACTTCCTGACCATTGAACGAGCGACCGGGATCAGGCAGCGCACCGAGAGCGGCCTCGAGACGGGGTGAAATCTCGCTTTCGAGACGCGCGGCAAACTCGGTGAGGGTGTCGCCTTCACGATAGATGCCGGAGGCGAGTTGCAGGGCATTGAAACCATCCGTCACGCGCGTCACTCCTGCGATCAACACATAAAACGGTCCAGCCGGACGCGCTTTGCAGGCGATGCGTTCGCCGTGAATCCGCGTGCCGTCACTCAGGAATTCACGGCTGACTTCCTTACTATCGATTGGGGCGACGATCTCGTCCCTGGATGCAAGGATCGCGGCGGCGGTGCCGTGGAGAACAGGTGTCGAGAGAAGACAAAATGCCAGCGTGAGCGGAAGCGTCCGTTTCAAACGGACATATCGGCCAATCGCGGCGTTCGTCTAGCTGACAATAGTTACCAAACGGAAAAGTCGCGCGAATAATAACTGCCGACAGTTGCCGGAAGTTGTAATTTCTGCTGCCGCTTCGCGATGAATTTCGCCACAATTCGCGGCACGAGAGTGAGGATGGCGCTGATGGCGAGATCGCGGAAAGGATCCCACTGGCCGCGCACGGCGGTGGCGAACAGCGCCATCGGAATCACGCCGACGCCTGCGCAAAGTAACCCTACTGAAACCGCGAAGGAGCCGAGCAGATGCCAGGTCACGATCAGGGACTGCCACCAGCAGAGGCCTCCCATGAACAGCGAACTGCCGCGAAGAATGCGTGCGATAAGCGGATGGGCGCGGCGGAAGATGCTCATCGGAATCAGCACAGCCACCCAGCCGCAGAAGAGCAGGGTGCTCATGTCCTGAAGCCGGGGCAGAACGTTCTCCATCCACTGGATGGCGGTCTGCCAGCGCAGTGCTCCTTCCATCGATCCGAAGTCGAAGGCGGAGAGGTCGATCGCGGTCTGGATATTCCCCAGCACATTCCCCAGATTGCGCCGGTTGGAGTCTGGGCGCAAGATGGCGTCGGTTAGGCGAGGGGTTAGTACCGAAGTTCTACCGAAAAACCCCGGGGGCGAGAAGCCGAGGGTGGCGATTCGAGGGGGGATTGCAAGGCGTCCGCCGTCATACAATAATTGGTTTATGCCAGTCTTCCGGATTCATCGGATGAAGGACGTGCCGCGTCAGCAGTTTCGGAACGCGCCGCATACTTCCGGAGCCGCCACGGCGAAGCTGAAGGATTACGATCTCTCGCCGGAGTCGGTGGAGATTGAAGCCGAAAGTGAATATGCCGCGTGGGCGCTGATGCGGGAAACGGAAAACCCTCTTCACGTGGGGGATTTGCTGGAATCGGGGGAAGGAAAGCTGCGCATCTGTAAGTATGTCGGGTTTGAGGATGCGCGGTGGTTTGTGGCAGAGCCTCCGCCAGGCGCAACGCCGTTGCCCGGTGTTCCTCCCGCGGCCGCTCCCGATGCGGTGTCGCAGCCGCAGGCATAAGAGAGAAGAGGGGACATCCATGCGTAGCCGCCTCGGCGATGATATTGACGATTTTTGCGTCAAATGCAAGCGGGTGATGAATCACCTGGTGGTTTCACTGCTCGGCGACGAACCGGCCAAAGTTCGCTGCCGCACCTGTCACAACGATCACGATTTCCGGCATGAACAGGCTCCGCCGCCCCGTGTCGATTCGAGAAAAGCCGCGCTGATTCAGCAGGCGCTCGAAAAGGCTGCGGTCGCGACGGGGAATGGCGCGGCTGTTGAGACGGCTGCGGTCGAGACAGTTGCTGTTGAAGCAGCCGCTGTTGAGACAGGTGTGGTCGAGACAGAGGAACAGGCGCCCGCGGAAGTAGCGGCGCCTGTTGTTGAGAGTGTGCTTGCCGCTAAACCCGCGCGAAAGACCGCCAAAGCAAAATGACTATTTTCGTGACTGGGGGGGCTGGATTTATCGGCTCCGAATTCATCCGCCAGATGGCGGGTTCCGCGCAAATTATCAATTTTGACAAGCTGACTTACGCGGGCAATCTGGATAATTTGACGGAGGCCGCGAAGGCGCCTGGCTATTCGCTGGTACGCGGCGATGTCTGCGATGCGCAGGCCGTGATGGATGCGCTGCCGGAGGGCTGTGACGCGGTGGTTCACTTCGCCGCGGAATCGCATGTGGATCGCAGCATTGCGGGTGCGGAGGAATTTGTCCGCACGAACGTGCTGGGCACGCAGATCATGCTGGATGCGGCGCGGCACAGGGGCGTGAAAAAATTCCTGCACATCTCGACCGACGAGGTCGGCGGGGACATGCCGCCGGACGGCTGGTTTAAGGAAGAAGATCCGCTGAAGGGGAGTAGCCCCTATGCGGCGAGTAAGGCGGCGGCGGAGCTTTTTGTTCGGGCGGCGGCGCGTACGTTCGGCATGAATACGCTGATCACGCGGACCAGCAACAACTACGGACCATATCAGTTTCCTGAAAAGCTGCTGCCGCTGGCGATTTCGAATGTGCTGGAAGATCGGCCGATTCCGGTTTACGGCGATGGGATGCAGGTACGCGACTGGGTCCATGTGACCGATAACTGCCGGGCGCTGCGGGCGGTACTGGAGCACGGACAGCCGGGCGAGACTTATCACATCGGCGGTGGGAACCCGCTGCCGAATATCGAAGTGCTGCGGACGTTGCTGAAGATTTTAGGCAAGCCGGAATCGCTGATGACGACGGTGACTGACCGGCTGGGGCACGATCGGCGCTATGCGGTGGATTTTTCGAAGACAACGCGCGAACTGGGGTGGAAGCCGGAGATTTCTTTTGCCGATGGGCTGGCGCAGACGATCCGGTGGTATCAGGACAACGCGGAGTGGGTGCGGCGATGCCGCAGCGGGGAATACCGGACGTATTATGAATCGATGTACGGTGACCGGGAGGCAACCGCTAAGGCTTTATGAAACTCGTTGCGCCGCTGCTTGTTTTGGTATGTCTGGGTTTTGTGGGATGCAGTTCGCCTGAGCCACCCCCGGCTCCAGCGCCCGCGGCCAAGCCCGCGCCTCCCCCCATCAAGGACCACACTAGTCTCTTCCCGGATGCGGGTAAAATCGGCACGCACGTCACGCAGGATCACGTGCTGGATATCGCGGCGCTTCCCGGCGGATCGATCGCGGATTACAACGTAAAAGGGAAGACGTATCAGATGTTCATCATCGATACGGATACCAATCAGAACGCGGCGTTCATGATGCTCGACATCAAGCACGCGATGGCGGCGGACCCGGACTATCTGGCGCACATCGGTGGTTATTTCGGGATGTACAAGGACAAGCCGCTGTATTGCTTTGCGAAGCTGCACTATCTGGCGGGCGTTTATGGATTGCCGCGGGCTCAGGCGGATCCGCTGGCGATCGAACTGGCTTCACACCTGGATTAGTGAGTCGTTTAGGCAATAAAAAAGGCGGGCGTGGCGCCCGCCTTTTTTATTCGCAAGGAGGCTTTCTCAGGCCAGACACTTTTTCGCGAATTCGTAGCACTTCGCGACTTCTGCCGCCGAATTCGAACCCTCCGGAATGCGGTATTCGAGCTCGATATTCGCCGGGAACTTGTACTTGTTCTTTCGCATCAACTGGAGAACTTCCTTGATGGGAGTGTGTCCCTGGCCCCAGGGCTGCGTGGGAGCCGCGACGCCGCACTTATCCGGCTTGTTGCTGTCCTTGAGGTGCAGGTTGGTAATACGGTCGTGGATTTCCGGGATGAACGTCAGCGGATCATAACCGGCCTGTGTGAAGTGGCCGATATCGAGATTCACTCCCATGTACTTGCCCAAACCGATGAGCTCGCGGAATGTTTCGGGTTTGGCGAATTCTTCGGGATCGTAAATGTTGAAGTGGCCGTGTCCGCCCCACATGATCTTGTACTTATCGGCAAACGGCGCAACGCGCTTCGCCACCGTGACGGTGGTGCTGCACGACATCGCCCGCACGCCGAGATCGCGCGCCATCTGGAACGCATAGTCCATTTCTTCCGGCGTGGTGTTGAGGTTCATGTTGTAACAGAGGATCTGAACTTCAACGCCTGCGTCATTGAACTTCTTGCGAACGTCCTTCCAGCGGGCAGCCGTGGCGCCTTTGCGCCATTCCTCAACCGACTTCTGATACGCCTCCATTTCGGGCGTGGGTTGCTGCGGACCGCGTCCGCCGCCACGGCCCGCGGGCGCTTCGCCTTTGGCCGCCGCCGCTTTGGCGACCGAATCGCGTCCCGAAGGAGTATTGGCCGGGCATCCGTTGGGCGCCATGGCAACTTCGCCGGTGGCTCCACGTCCACCGCGCCCACGTCCGCCGCCGAAGCCGCCGCCGCGTCCAGCGTTGGGATTCTGCGGAATGCCGGCGATCGCTTCGCAATCGCCCGACATCAGCTCCACTTCGCTGAGGCCGATTTTCTGCATAGTTGCCGGCATATCGGCCGGAGCGACGCCGCCCTGTGCCGGACTGCCGCGGAAGCTGTAGGTGATGGCCCCGATCTGAACGCCGTCAATTTTCGAGCTTTGCGCCCCGGCGAGAAGGCCGGGAATGGAAAGTCCCGCCGCCGCCGGTACGCTGGCCAAGGCGAACTTTCCGAAATCTCTTCTGCTGAAATTCATAATTGCCCCTGATTGAAAGTTTGTCCCCGTTACAAAACCATGCTACTTCCTCAGTGCCCGTTCAATCGCCGCCTCGGCGACGGGAGCCATGAGTTTGTACCCGTCGGGCGTCGGGTGGAGGCCGTCCATCGAAATGCCGGGTTTGAGAAATCCCTTGTCATCCACGGTGGCGCCGTAATAGTCGCAATAGAGGGCGCCGTTTTTTGCGGCATATTCCTTCATCCATGCGTTGACCTTGAGGATGTCGGCCGGCGGACGACCTTCGCTCATTTTCACGCGGCCGTAATCGGCAATTGGCATGACGGCGCAGAGAATGACTTTGATGTTGTGGATCTTCGCCAGTTCCGTGATCGCCATGATGTTTTCTTCGATCATGGTGATGGTTTCGGGACCATTATTGCGCGCGATGTCATTGGTTCCGGCAAGCAGGATGACGGCGGCGGGCTTGAGATCGATAACATCCGGGTACATGCGAACCAGCATCTGCGAGGTGACCTGACCGCTGATGCCGCGGTTCACGTAGGACCGGCCGGGGAACGAGACGTCCAGCTTCCAGAAATCCGTGATGGAATCGCCGAGGAAAACGACGCGGTTGGGATCGGGCTGCGCTTTGAGCCTTTCGTCATCGGCGTGGAAGCGGCCGAGCTGGTCCCAATCCTGAAGGGCATTGGCGAGGCGCATGGCGGCGGAGGCCTGGCAGCAGCTGCTGGGCGGCGGATTATATTGATCGGTCAACTGCGCCGAAAGTGAAACAGGAAGCGCCGCCGCGGCGAACAGCAGCAAATACGGTAGTCTGGGCATAATCGTATGGCATTATATCCCGCCTGGCTGGAGCAATCCGTCCCGACCGAATGAGCGAGAAACCGATTCGTATCTGTGTTGCGACGAGTTACGGAGCGACTCAGGAGCCCAGGGGCCCGCGTTATGCGGCTGAACTCGCGCGTATGGATCCGCGCTTTCAGGTGACGTTTATCGACTGCGTGGCGCGGGGCGCGGCCCGTGCGCCGTCAGCCGAGTTTCGCGGCGTCGGCAATTTGACGTGGAAGTCCTGGATGTTCCCGTGGCGAGGCGGCGGCCGCCCGCGGCTGGCGATGGAGAAGATCCGGCAGCGTCTGGCGGAGCGATCGTTCCACCGCAGCGGGGAATTGAGGACGGGTCTGCTTTCCACGCGGGCGATCGGACTTCAGGAAATGCTTCTCGCCGAGCGCGCCGATCTTTATTTTGGATTCAACATCGATACTCTGCTGCCGGTTTATACCGCGGCGCGGCGCGCGAGTGTGCCGTTTCTTTTCGACTGCCATGAGATTCACGCGGAGATGTCCGCGGATCAACCGGAGACGGAGCGCGCCATCATACGCGCTTTGCAGCGGAGTTGTTTGCGGAGTGCGCGCTGGTGGGCGCGGCGAGTCCTCAGGCCGCGCAACGCATCGAGCTGGATTTCGGAATCACCGGCGTGGTTCCGCTTCTCAATGCCGCGCCGCTGGAGGAGGTGACGCGGCGAGAGTGTTCAGATGAATTAGCTCTCTACTGGCGCAATTACACGATCGACCTGGGCCCCCGCGGACCGGATGACATTCTGAAAGCCATGCCGCTGCTGCCGCTGAATGTCCGGCTCTATCTGCAGGGCTTTCCTTCGCGGCACAACGCGGGGCGCGTGGAACAAATGATCCGCGAGCTGGGCATTCAGGAGCGGGTGACGCTGCTGGCTCCCTATCGCATTGAAGATGCGGTGAAGGCCGCCGTGCCTTATTGTGTGGGCCTCTCGCTGCAGTCGCCGTCGATTGCCAACATGAACCTGTCATCGACCAACAAGTTTTTCGAGTATGCGATGGCGGGCCTGGCGATTGTCAGTTCAAAGACGGCGGCGCACAGGGACCTGGTGACGTCGCAACACCTGGGATTGCTCTATGAATCCGGCGATGCGGAGGATTTGGCGCGGCAGATCAGGCGGCTGTGTGAGGATCGCGCGCTGCTGGCTGCGATGCGCGCCAATGCTCGGCGGTATGCCGAAAGCGAAGGGAATCTGGAGTTCCAGATGCAGCGGTTTCGGGAGGCGTTCCGGGAGCGGGTTCTGCCGCTTCTGGAACGCGGGTGAGCGGCGGCGTGCGAACGGCGTTAATTGTGGCTCCGGATTTTCCGCCCAGCAGTTTGCCGTGCTCGATTCGTCCGCGATTATTTGCTTCGCATCTGGCGGAATTCGGCTGGCGTCCCGTTGTGATCGCAACCCGCCCGGAGTTCTACGATTTCGATATCGATCCCGACAATGAGGCGTTGCTGCCGGAAGGCATCGAGATCATTCGCACACGCGCGCTTCCGGCGCGGTGGATGCGACGGTTTGGGATCGGCGATATCGGCATCCGCAGTTTGTGGCATAGCTGGCGTGAGATCCGGAAGCTGTGCCGGGCGCGCAAGGTTGATCTGATTTTTATTTCAGTGCCGCGGAACGCGCCGATGGTGCTTGGCCGCCTGGCGCATCTGCGATTCGGTGTGCCGTATGTCGTCGATTATCCGGATCCGTGGATTACGGAAGTGTACTGGCGCATGCCCGCGGCGCAGCGTCCGCCGAAATGGCCGCTGGCGTACGCGATGGCGCGGGTGCTGGAGCCGTTTGCGATGCGTCGCGTCAGCCATGTGACCGGCGTCTCGGAGGGGACGGTACGGATGGTGATGGAGAACTATCCGGAACTCAGCGCGGTGGGAACGACGGCGCTCCCCTTTGGCGCTGAGCCGCGCGATTTCGAATTTCTGCGGGCGTACCCGAGACTAAATACGTGTTTCGATCCGGCAGACGGCTTGGCGCATCTGGTTTATGCCGGTGTTTACACGGCGGCGATGGAGCCGGCGATGCGGTGTCTGTTCGGTGGATTGCGAATTCTGCGCGAGCGGAACCCGGCTCTGGCGGCGCGGCTGCGGCTGCATTTCGTGGGCACCAGTTATGCGGCGGGCCGCGCGGCGAAGCGCGTGGAACCGATTGCGGAAGAGTTCGGGGTCATTGATCTGGTTCGCGAAACGACCGCGCGCGTGCCCTATCTGGATTCCCTGCAGCTTCTGCTCGATGCGGCAGGGCTGATCATTATCGGGACGGATGAGCCGCACTATACGGCATCGAAGATTTATCCGTATGCTCTGGCGGCGAAGCCGATCCTGGCGATTTTCCATGAGCAGAGCAGCGCCGTTTCGTCGCTCGCCGCGCTCACCCCCGCGCGCATTCTGACGTTCGCAGAGGGGCGAAGCGCCGAATCGCAGGCGGCTCTGGCTGCGGACGATCTGGAAGCACTGATCGCGGTCGACAGGGCCCCGGTTCCGCAACCAGCCGAGGAACACACGGCGCGCGGCATGACGGCCAAACTGGCGGGGATCTTCGACCAAATCGCGGATGGCCGTGCATGAAGAAGCGCATCGCGATTGTGGATTCGCATCCGATCCAGTACCACGCTCACTGGTATCGCGAACTGGCGCGACGGCCGGAATTCGACTTCGAGGTTCTCTATTCGCACCGGGCTTCGCCGGCGGATCAGGCAAAGGCCGGATTCGGCGTGGAATTCGAATGGGACATTGCACTGCTCGATGGCTACCGTCATCGTTTTCTGCGGAACGTGGCGAAGCATCCCAGTGTGACAGAATTCGCAGGGACCGATACGCCGGAGATTCGCGACATCCTCGTTCGCGAGCGATTCGATTCGGTGGTGGTTTCCGGCTGGCACACGAAGAGCTACTGGCAGACGATCCGCGCGTGCTGGCAGACGGGGAGGCCGGTGATGGCGCGGTCAGACTCGCATTTGCATACTCCGCGCTCGCTGCTGAAACAGGCCCTGAAGTGGCCGCTCTACCGGTATTTCATTTCGAAGCTGGATGGGTGTCTGCCGGTCGGAACGTGGTCGCGTGAGTACTTTCTGCATTATGGGGCGAAGCCGCAAAGAGTGTTTGTGGTCCCGCATTGCGTCCCGGAACCTTCGCAGGCGGCTGAGGCGGATAAAGGTCCGCTTCGCGAGCGCTGGGGGATTCCGGCGAATGCCACGGTGTTTCTTTTCGCCGGAAAATTCGTTCCGCGCAAACAGCCGGGAGACTTTATTCGGGCCGTCGCGCAGGCGGCGGAAAGTCATGCCGCTGCTCACGGTCTGCTGACGGGGGACGGGCCGCTGCGAGCTGAGATGGAAACCCTGGCCGCCCGCCTCCGCGCGCCGGTGACGTTTACGGGCTTCCTGAACCAGACTGCGATGGCCGACGCGTATACCGCGGCCGATGTACTGACGCTCCCCTCCAGCATCGAAACGTGGGGGCTCGTGGCGAATGAGGCCATGGTCCGCGGGCTTCCCTGCATCGCGAGCGACCGCGTTGGGTGCGGGCCGGACCTTGTGACGCCCGGCGAGACCGGGTTCGTGTTTCGTGCGGGTGATGTCGACGCAATGACGGCCTGCATCCAGAAATTCGCCGGCTCGCCAGATCTTGCGGTGAGCATGGGCCTGGCAGCCAGAAAGCGCATGGAAGCCCATTCCGCCTAGTACGCAGCGGATAGACTGTGCCAGGCAATCGCTGCGATCATAGATAACTAATGAACGTCGCGTCGTATCGCAGAGTTCCACCGGCGGGCCTGCAGTATTGGCTGCTGCCCGCGGTGGCTACGGCGCTGCTGTGGTGGTACACCCCGAACGCGGTTTCCACGCGGGAAGCCCTGCTGGCGCTGGTGCTGCTCTTCATTCCCTGTTATTCGTACGGCAGATGGCAGCAGCGCTCGCGCCTGCGTATTCCATTTTTCGCGGTGCTCGCCCTGTCTTATTGGGCCGCGTTTGCGATGCCGTTACTTCTCGGTCGTCCACCGGTCGATCCCCAGACCCGCGTCCGTTTCCGCGAGCCGGATGTGTGCGCGGTTCTGGAAATGGTATGTCTCGGCGTTGTGGGGCTGGGTATCGGCATGAAAGTACGGGTCCGGCCTTTTCACGCTTCGTGGCTGCCGGATATCCTGGATTCCCCCGGCACGTGGCGGTATCTCTACTGCCTGATGATCATCGGTATGGTGATTTCGCTGCGCGAAGACTGGCACGCGCTGGGCGCGGGCGGCGCGCAATTGATGATTGGACTCGCTAATGTGGTCCCGCTGGCGATCTGCGCAATGCTGGGGATCCGGGTGATGCAGGGTGCGGCAACGAAACCGCAGCGTATCGCGCTCGGAGTGTTTCTCTCGGCGCGCGCAGTGATTGGGATTGCGATGGGCGAACTGGGGCCGGTTGCGTTCACCGCCGTGATTCTGGGGCTCGTGTATCTTTCGGAACGGCGCCGGCTGCCGGTGACGGCGATCGCGGTTGTCGTTCCCGTAATGCTGTTTCTGCAGGTGGGAAAGAATGCGTTTCGAACCGTCTACTGGAGGGCAGGCAACCAGGCCGGTGTGACGGAAAGAGTGGAGTTCTGGTTGAACGCGTCGTTCCGGACCTGGAGCGATGCATTGTCGAGCCGTGAGCGGCGGCAGTCTCTCGACCTGTTCGGACAATCGGTGTCGCGTCTGGATTTGTTGAACCAGGCGACGAACGTGATCGTAAAATCCCCGCGCGTGGTGCCTTATCAAAACGGCAAGACCTATTCTTATTTGCTGGCGACGGTTGTACCTCGATTCGTGTGGCCCGATAAACCGAGTGTGAACGAGGCGAACCAGTTTTACCAGGTGGCGTACGGCCTGACCGACAGGCACGCTTTGAATACGGTCTCGATTGCGGTGGGGTGCCTGACCGAAGCGTTCATGAATTTCGGATGGTGGGGCGTGGCGCCGGTCATGTTTGCGATTGGCGTGCTGCTCAGCCTGTTCGAACGGACGCTGCTCGATCGCGCGTCGGGACTCTTGTTCTCCGGCGTGGGTTTCGCGCTGATGAGTACGCTGATCGCGGTGGAACTCCAGGCGGGGCAGTATCTGAGCGGGCTGATGCAGCAGATCGCGATCGTGTTTCTGGTGGCGCTTCCAATACTGCGCCGGCGCAAGACGCAGGAGAAGCGTATCTACGGGCTGCCGGAGGCTGTTTGAGCGGGGTACTTGGGCTGTTTCCATCCCTCGGCGGCGTTGGAGGTGTGGAGTGTTCGGGGCGGATCGCGTGGAATACAGTCGCTTCGGCAGGGAGTGGCGAGGCGCATGTCATCTTCTACGGTGCGGCGGTTTCGCCGCAGGATATTACCGGTGGAACCGTGCATCACGCGGACACACAGGCAATGGCGGTCATTCGGGCTTCATCGCGCAAATGGCCCGTGCGGCTGATTCTTGTGTGGCACATCGGAATGCTGAAACTGCTGCCGTTCGTCCGGGCGCGTGGCGCGCGCGTGGCGCTGTTTCTGCACGGGATCGAGGCGTGGCGGCGGCCGTCTTTCGCGACGGCGCGGTTGTTGCGGAATGTCGATCTGTTTTTGACAAACTCCGATTTCACGTGGGCGCGCTTTCTGGAATTTCATCCGGAGATGACGGGCGCCC
>DASYCD010000218.1:0-4080 GCA_036500405.1 Bryobacteraceae bacterium | reverse complement strand
GAACTGGTTCAGCATTTCGAACTGCCGCTCGATCGCGAACTGAAGAATTTTTCGCGCGGGATGTGGATGAAGGCGGCGCTGGCTTCAGCGCTGGCGTATCGTCCGAAGCTGCTGGTGCTGGATGAGCCGTTTACCGGTCTCGATCCGCTGGTTCGCGAAGATCTGGTGAACAGCCTTGCGGCGAGCGCCGGAGAGACCACGATCTTCGTTTCGTCGCACGATCTGGGCGAGCTGGAGACGTTTGCCACGCACGTCGGATACCTGCATGCGGGCAGGCTGAGTTTCTCCGAGGAGATGTCGTCGCTCTCGGCGCGGTTCCGGCAGGTGGAGGTGACACTGGCGGCGACGCCGGGCGCCGCGATTGAGGCCGGGTGGCCGCGTGAATGGATGCGGCGTGAAGTTGCGGGGAATATGGTCCGGTTTGTGGAGTCGAAGTTCGAGCAGGAAAGAACGTCGTCCGAAATCCGCCGGATATTTGGAGAACCGCCACAGGTTTCGATTCAGCAGATGCCGCTTCGCGCGATCTTTCTGACGCTGGCGCGGCATTCGGGGAAAGCGGCGTGATGAAACAGGCGTTGCACATCTTGCGCAAAGACGCCCGGTACCTGCGCGGCGAGATCGTCCTCGTGCTGGCGCTCGTAGCGTTGCTGGGCTATACCGGCGTCGGAGCGGTGGAACTTCTGGCGCTGCTGGCGATGAACTATCTGATCGCCCGGGTCATTCATGCCGAAGCTATTCCGGGATACAACCAATTCTGGATTACGCGACCCTACCGCTGGCAGAGTCTGTTCGGAGCAAAGGTTCTGTTCGTTCTGTTTTTCATGGATCTGCCACTGCTGGCGGCGCAGATTTACGCCATTGTGGCGCACGATTTTTCGCTCTCTTCCAGTCTGCCGGGCCTGCTGTGGTCGCAGACGCTCTATATCCTGTGTCTGTTTCTGCCGGTGATGTGCCTGGCTTCGCTGACCTCCGGGCTGATTCCTTTTCTGTTGACCGAGTTCATCGTGGTGGCGGAGGTTTTCATCGCACAAGGGGTGGTGTACGGGCGCTTTACCTGGAATCAGTTTCTGCCGGGAGCGAAGCCCGGTCCTGCGGCGATGGAATGGGTACGCGACTTCATCGTGATGGCGATTGTGGTGGCGTTCGCGAGCGTTGTGCTGTATTCGCAGTATCGGACGCGGGATTCCGCAAAAGGAAGAAAAACGGCGGTTCTGGGAGTGGCAACGGCGGCGGTAGTGTTTCTCTTTTTGCCGTGGCCGGCAATGATGTCGATCCAGGCGGCGCTATCTCGGGAGTCTTTCAACACGGCTTCGCTCAAGGTTGATCTGGCTTCCGTGAAGTACAGCGTCTTTCCTGGCATGGGACCGCGCAAAGGTCCACCGCCGCCGGAACGAATCTGCTTACCGCTGCGATTGAACGGAGTCCCGGCAGATCGTGAGGCGGGCGTCGATTCCATCAGCGTGACGCTGGAAGCGCGCGACGGACGATCGTGGAGTTCGGGAGTTGTGGCGCCGATTGCGGTGGAGAGCGCGGAAACAATTGTGGATGCGAGCCTGCCCGTGGATCCGGCGTTTCTCATGCGGGAACGCGCGCAGCCGCTGACAGTTCGCGCGAGGATTTATCTGACGCTGTTCGGCGATCCGCACAGCGCGACGATTCCGCTCGAAAGCGGGGCGCCTGTGAATGCGGTGGATGGGCTGCAATGCGCGGTGGGGATGTTCAATCAGCTTTCCTGCCGCTCGATTTTTCGCTGGCCGGGAAAGCGCGTGTACGTCAGCACTCGCGATGGCGTGGGGAGTTATGTCCGGGACTTTTCTTATTCGCCGTTTCCAGCGGAACTGGGGTTCAATCCAATAGTGGCGCACTCATTTTCGAGCGGCCTGGAGTCGAAAGAAGCGGTTGTGACGACGAAGGCCCCGCTAAGCCATTTCAGTTTTGACGCGATGCTGAGTGGCGTTGTTCTGGACGATTACACCAACACAGCGAAGATGCGGTCGAAATGATTCAGCGAACTTCGGCGAGCTTTTCGATATCTTTCGCCTCGCCGAAAGACGTGGCTTTCGCGCCTGTGACGATACTGCGGAGAAGTCCCGCGAGCACGGAACCCGCGCCGACTTCGAACCATCGCTCGACGCCGAGGGACGCGAGCTTCTGCATGGACTCCACCCACCGGACGGAATTCGGAACCTGCTGGTAGAGGCCTTCGCGCGCATCGGCGCCGGTCCGGATTTCCGCGGCGCGCCAGTTGTTGATGAGAGGCACGCGGAGATCGACGAACCCGATGGCTTCGAGATCGGCCTTCAGGCGGTCCTGCGCTGGCTTCATCAGCGAGCAGTGGAAAGGCGCGCTGACGGGTAGCGGGACGACGCGTTTCGCGCCTGCCGCTTTCGCGAGTTCCATCACGCGGTCGACGGCGCCTTTGTGGCCCGCAATAACCGTCTGGTCGGGCGAATTCAGATTGGCAATGGAGACGACTTCGCCCTGTGCGGCTTCGGCGAGAATGCCTTCCAGCGCGCCGGCGGGCAGTTTCAAAATAGCGGCCATGGCGCCGACGCCCGCGGGCACGGCTTCCTGCATATAGCGGCCGCGTTTGCGGACTGTGCGGAGGGCGTCGCCGAAATCGAGCGATCCTGCGGCCACGAGCGCCGAGTATTCGCCGAGGCTGTGGCCCGCGACGTAATCAGGCTCGCCGACCTCGACGCGCAGGACCTTCCAGGCCGCGACGGAGACAGCAACGAGCGCGGGCTGCGTGTTTTCCGTAAGCTTGAGCTGATCTTCCGGGCCTTCGAAGCAGAGTTTGGAGAGCGCGAAGCCGAGCGCGTCATCGGCCTGTTCGAATGTCTCGCGAGCGGCATCGAAATTCCCGGCGAGCGTTTTGCCCATGCCCGCGAATTGCGAGCCCTGGCCGGGAAAAAGGAAAGCGGTCTTCATCAACCAGCCATTTTAGCGAGCGTGATTTTGCTGGCGGTTGAGATGGCGAATGACGGAACCGAAGAACGCGCCGCCGAACGCGGGGACGAGGCCGAAGAGTGCAGCCCAGGGCAATGCTTCGGAAGCAGGATATGGGGCGTGGATGACGCCGAAGTGGACGAGAGTTTCGACGAAGAAGGGCGGCACACCGAGGATGATTGCGGCGAGCCAGGGGCGTGACGGGAAAATGAGGCCGACGATCGCGCTCAACAGGAGGACGCAGCCGAGGACCACGGGGACTTCGTCGGTGCGGGCGTGCATCCAGCCGATGAAGATGGCGGCGGCGACGACGCAGGGCCAGTAGGCGCGCTTCATACTTTGCATCGTACGCTATATTGGGCAGAATGTCGGCTGACAGCAAGGTTCTCGATCTCTATCTCCAAACAGGCGCGTATCTGCGCGGCCATTTCAAACTCAGCAGCGGCCTGCACAGCGGGGCGTATCTCCAATCCGCCCTGGTACTGGCGCATCCGCAGCACGCCGAAACACTCGGGCGGATGCTGGCCGATGCGCTGCGTCCACTGATCGGGCCGGAAGGCGTCAACTTCGTCATTTCGCCGGCGCTGGGCGGGCTGATCATTGGCCATGAAGTCGCGCGCGCGCTGGGCGTGCGATTCCTCTTCACCGAACGCGACGCCGACCGCAAGATGTCGCTGCGGCGCGGCTTCAGCCTGGAACCCGGCGAGCGCGCGCTCGTGGTGGAAGACGTCATCACGACGGGCGGCAGCACGCGGGAAGTCATTGATGTTCTTCGAGCAGCCGGCGCGGTCCCGGTCGCGGCCGGTTCCATCATCGACCGCAGCGGCGGCGCCGCCGACCTCGGCATTCCGCGCGAGGCGCTGAGCATCCTGAAAGTGGAATCGCACGATCCGGCGAAGTGTCCCATGTGCGAAGCGGGCGAACCCGTCACCAAGCCCGGTTCGCGGCCCGCGTAAGATTTTGCCGCGCCGTATCCGCATCATCGTCGCCTACGACGGCACCGATTTTCATGGCTGGCAGGTGCAGCCCGGGCTTCCCACCATCCAGTCCGCCCTCGAAGAAATCGTCGAAGGAATCGAAGGCCGGCCGGTGCGAGTGGAAGGCTCGGGGCGCACCGACGCAGGCGTGCAT
>DASYCD010000217.1:0-5007 GCA_036500405.1 Bryobacteraceae bacterium | reverse complement strand
CGGGCGAAGACGTTCCAATCGACGTGGCGCAGGTCGTCGCCTTCCACGTAGGGACGGTATTCGGCAAACTCCTGGCTGAAACCGAAGCTGGGGGAGCGGTGCAGGCCGGCGACGAAGCCGTCCACCACCGTCTTCGCCACCAGATCGAGTGACGAGATGGAAGCCAACACCATGGGATCGAGAAATCGCTGGAGCATGAGATAGTCCGCCAGGGCCGATGCGTTGGAAAGCTCTGAGGTTTAATCCTTTGGAGCGGGCACCACCTGAAGGATGCCGCGCAATACGTCGTCGGTTGAAACTTTTTCGGACTCCGCGTGGAAGTTGAGCAGCACGCGGTGGCGCAGGATGGGCACGAACAGCTCCCTGACATCTTCGAAGCTGACGTGGTAGCGGCCCTTCATCAACGCGCGGGCTTTCGAGCCGAGCACGAGGTTCTGGGCGGCGCGGACGCTGGCGCCGTAGTTGACATATTTCTTCACGATGTCCGGCGCGGAGGGATCTTTGAGGCGCGTGGCGCGGACGAGATCGATGGCGTGCTTCGCCACGGTTTCGGCGATCGGCGTCATGCGGACGAGCTGCTGGAAATCGAGAATCTCCTGCTCGGTGGTGACAGGATCGGCTTTCGCGACGTGCGTGGTGGTGGTCAGATCGACGACGGCCATTTCCTGCTCGGCGGTCAGGTAATCCAGGATGATGTTGAACAGAAAGCGATCGAGCTGGGCTTCCGGGAGCGGATAGGTGCCTTCGAGCTCGATGGGGTTCTGCGTGGCCAGCACGAAGAAGGGCGCCGGCAGCATGTAGTGATTGCCGCGCACGGTGCAGGAACGTTCCTGCATGGCCTCGAGCAGCGCGGACTGCGTCTTGGGCGGCGTACGGTTGATTTCATCCGCCAGCAGAACGTTGGCGAAGAGCGGGCCGCGGACGAACGTCCAGGCGCGATGGCCGTGTTCGTCTTCTTCGATAATGTCGGTACCGGTGATATCGGTGGGCATCAGATCCGGCGTAAACTGAATGCGCTTGAATTCGAGGCCCAGCACTTCCGCCATGGTGCGGACGAGCAGCGTTTTGGCGGTGCCGGGGAGGCCGGTCAGCAGGCAGTGGCCGCCGACGAAGAGGCCGATACGCACCTGCTCCAGAACTTCATCCTGGCCGACAATGACCTTTTTCACCTGGCGGACGATTTCGGCATCCACCTCACGGAAGCGCGCAACTCGGGACTTCAGAACGTCGGTATCGATCTGTGGAGTGGACATGGGGATTATGGTGTTTTTCCGTCTTCGCCGCTCACTTCGAGCAGCAGCTTTTGGGCGGGCCTGTATTCAGGCGCGGCTTCGAGCGCGGTGATGGCTTCCTCTCTGGCTTTGTCAGTCTGACCGTTGGCCTTGAAGGCCCTTGCAAGATTGTAGTGGCTGCCGGCTTTATCGTCCGGGCTGAGATCGACCAGGACCTGAAATTCACGAACGGCGTCGGCATTCGCGGCGGTTTCAAGATCGAGATTGCCCAGCTTTTCATGTAAGCCGGCATCGAGCGGGAAGCAGTAGATCATTCGCCAGAGAGCGGCGACGGCGGCTTTCTTATCGCCGGAGGCGGCGAGAAGGTCCGCGTACTTTTCCATGGTTTCGAGATTGCGGCCGCCGATCTTTGAATACTTCGCGTATTCGGCCATGGCGCCGGCTTTATCGCCCGCTTTGAGCAGCGCGTCACCAGCCAGTACATAAGGGTTGCCGGTTTCGACGTATTCGGGATAGATGGTTTCGAGCTTGCGGGCACGCTCGACGAAATCCGCCGGGATCTTATCGTCTTTCACAGCCGTGTTGAGCTCGCGGAGTTCTTTAGTCCATTCGGAAAATCCGGCGACCGCCTTGCCCGTCCGCGTTTCGAGATCGGCGAGAAAATCTTTGTCGAATTGTTCGGGCTCGATCTTTAGTTGTTCGCGAATGACGTCCACCGTGGATTGGGTCTTTGCGAAGGCGTGGATGATATCGACCAGCTTCGGGTCGCCCCAGCGCTTCACGATGTAATCGCAGATCATGCCCGCCTGGAAGTAGGAGACGATGACCTGATCGGGATAGGTGGGGTGGACGAAGCCGCGGTCCATATCCGCGATCGGCAGCAGCTTTTTGTCGCGGATCGCCGCGAGGATCGTGGGGTTCAGGCGATCACCCCAATCGGGAGTGGTGGCCGATTCCTCATGCACCGCGACGCCTTCGGTGAACCAGCGCGGAATGCGCTCATTCGTCATCGCAATGGTGTAGACATGGCTGAGTTCGTGCCAGAGAACGCTCGCCCAGTGATAGCCTTCCTGCTTCGAGCGGGAGGACGGGCCGTCCATCGCGACGACCGTATTGAAAGTGACGCCGAGAAGGCCGACGCCCGGCAGGCCCATGACGCGAACGCCGAAATCGTTTTCGCGGCGGTAGACTTCCACCTGTACGGGCTTCGTCATTTTGTAGCCGTACTTCTTCTCGTAGGTTGCCATTGCCTTTTTCATTTCTGCTTCGAAATAAGGACGGAGGGCGGCGGCTTCCTTTTGATCGAGCTTGAGGATGCCGGCCGGCTGCGGGCCGTCAGGTGAGGCGCTGGGCCAGGTGAAGGTCTGGTAATTTTTGTAGGTCTCCATCAACTGGAGAGTGTTGGAAGTGGCGGCGTCGGCATAGCCGTTGCTATACGCCAGATCGAGCTCGGTGTGGGCTTCTTCGTTGCGGCCGAGGCGCATGAGGTTGACGCCGAGCTGCGAATGCGCGCTCCAGAGCTGCGGATTCGCGGCGATGGCTTTGCGGTAAAAGGCGATGCCGTCTTCGTAACGGCGATTGATCACGAGCTCCTTCGCGATATCGGCGTAGCCCTCGCCACGATTGCCGATCTTTGAAATCCAGGCGTCGGCGGGTTTGTCATTCAGAAGTTCGATGGTGGCGTGAATCGCGATGGCTTCTACGGCCTCCGGATTGATCTTCAGCGCGGCGTCGGCCATTTCCGCCGCCTTCGCGTAATTGCTGTCTTCGAGCGCCATCCGGCCGAGGATTTCGTCGGCGTGGAAGCGCTTTGGATCGATCTCGAGCGCGGCTTTCGCGGCCTGCGCGCTGTGCTCGTCGAAACCATCTGCGTAGAGTTCCGCGAGACCGATGTAAGCGTCGGCGTTGTTGGAATCGAGCTTCAGGGCTTCCAGATAGAGCGCTTCGGCATCGGCGGCATTGAAGCGCTCGGCGAGCAGGTCGGCGTAGCGCACGCGGATTTCGGCATTGGTTGGATCCGACTTCAGCAGCGCTTCAAAACCGTGCCCTACCGAGCGAAAATCTTCCGGCGTCCTCGAGGCATGCCAGAGATCCTGGAGTTGCTTCAGCGCGCTCGCGGTCGTCGGCTTCATCGGCGCGGCTTTTGGCGCGGACGGGTTCGGCTCCGGCATCGACGAGCCCGCAGCGGCTTTCTCCGCAGGGGGGGCGGCGGGCGGCTGGTTCTGCGCGACAATGCCGGCGCAAATCCCCAGCAAGCCCAGTCCAGTCAGCACCGCGGCGCGTTTCATTTTTCGATTGCCTCCTGAGTTTTCGCCAGTTGCAAGAGGAGGGCCGTCATCTGCCGGCGATAGTCGGCGGGATCCATCAAATCCTTCTGGAATTTGAGGGCATCGATTTTGTTTTCAATCTGTTCCTTGGTGGCGACCAACTGCTGTTTCGCGGGGTCAGTGACTTCCGCGGCCGCCGGCCCGGAGCGGACGAGAGTAAAGGTACCGGCGTGAGATTCGTCGCTCACCACGGAATGTTCGGTAGCCAGATGTTTGGCGTCCGTAAAGAAGGCGGCGGTCTTCGCCTGAGCGAATTTATAGGCTTCGAGCGCGGTGACGGCGTTGT
Source organism: Bryobacteraceae bacterium (assembly GCA_036500405.1). GTDB lineage: Bacteria > Acidobacteriota > Terriglobia > Bryobacterales > Bryobacteraceae > BOG-234. The sequence continues at coordinate 1,162 of DASYCD010000217.1, read as the reverse complement.
TCTTGTCGGTATCCGCCGCGGGGTCGCGCAGAGCCTGCACCCAGAAGCGAGAGAAAACGGTGGCGTTCTTTTCGGTGCCGGATTTGGTGGCGGTGATGATGACGCGGCCTTCCTTCTTGAACGCGTCGGTCGCGCCGCCGCTGGCGCTGGTCATATCGACGATCAACTGACGGCCGGCGCTGATGCGATTCAGCAGGACGGCCAGCTCGGGTGCGGAGATATCGGGTCCGGGCAAGTTGAATTTGTATTCGGAGCCATCGAACGTGCCGTGGCCGATCATCATAAAAACGAACGCGTCAGTGGGCTTGGCTTGCGCGGCGATTTTTCCGAGCGCGGCTTCGAGCTTCGGGCGGGTGGCGTCGGCGCCCTTCAGGGTTTCGACGACCTTATCCGCGCCCGGCTGCTCGCGAAGCATCTTGTCCGTGTCGGTTGCGAGCATTTCGAAGCGCTGCTCGTAATCGGGCTCGCCGCCGAGACCGGCGACTGTCAGGAAATACGTTGCGCCGAAAGCCGGACGCGCCGTTGAAAAGCAAAGCCCCGAAAGGCAAAGCAGCGCGGCCGCGGTATTGAGCAGAAAACTATGTCTCACACCACACCCCATTTTCGACGAAGCAGCCATTCCCCACCCCGCAACAGGATCAGCAGAAGGAACAGGATCGGCATATCCCAGATATCGAGACTGTCGTGGCCGGAGATACCGGCTTCCGAGATGGCGACTTCATCGCCCAGACGTTTGGCGTTGCCGGGCGTGTAATAGTTGCCGCCGGTATCGGCGGAGAGGCGCTCCAGAAGATCTTTGTTCTGAGCGGCGTTGAAATTTTCGGCTACGCCATCGTCGCGGCGGAAATTCAGGGTGTCGCGGCCCACTTCGAGCTTGCCATCGTTTGCAGCAATTTCGGCGACGTAGGCGCCGGACTTATCCGCTGTGTAGTCTCCCGCATAGGCGCCGGGCTCGAGCGGATCGGGCTTCATCTCCAGCGTGTCGATGCGGCCGTCGGGACGGTTGATGGTGGCGGTAACGGTGGCGCCGGCAACGCTTTGATACGTTTTATCGCGGAGGACCGCGCGCATGTGGACCTGGCCATCGTCATTCAGCACCTGGTGCGGAGTGGATGCGGACACCTGACCGGGCGTTTCCGTCACGAGCCAGCGAAGCAATTGC
>DASYCD010000216.1:0-4960 GCA_036500405.1 Bryobacteraceae bacterium | reverse complement strand
CTGGAATTATTACTACAACGATCCATCGAATCTGGTTCGCTCCGTGTTTAACAATCCTCCGAAGCTGTTCCCCGTGGATTTCAACGATCCCTCGACGGTTTCGAGCCTCAGCGGTTCGAACCTGCACATGTACAACTTCATTCCGAACGTCGGTTTCGGCGGCGTGCCATCAAGCGCCACCGGCGTCTCGCTCGGCCGTGAAACGCCGAACCCGGTCCACAACTACTCCATCGTGGATAACATCAGCTGGATCAAAGGCAAGCACACGATCAAAGCCGGTATCTACGAAGAATACGCGTGGAAATACCAGCCTTCCGGAGTGGCTTACAGCGGCAGCTATAACTTCGGCAACGACGGCAGCAATTCCGCGTTCGGCACGCAGAACGGATATTCGAACGCGCTGCTCGGTTATTTCACCAGCTACAGCGAACAGAATCTTCGCCTGGCGAACATCGTGGATTACTGGAACAGCGAATGGTACGTCCAGGATAGCTGGAAGGTCAGCAGCCGCCTCACGCTCGATCTCGGCGTCCGCTTCTATAACCAGACCCCGCAGGTGGATGAAAACGGCACCTGGGCGATTTTCGACCCGTCGAAATACGATCCGGCGAAGGCCCCGCGGCTCTACGCGCCGGCGAACGTGAGTGGCAAGCGCGTGGCGCAGGATCCCGTAACCGGGGCACTCGCGCCCGCGGCGGCGATCGGCGCTTTCGTCCCCGGCACGGGCGATGTTGCCAACGGCATGATCCCGCTCGGTAAAGGCCAGGACGCTTATCACCAGCATCCCGCCGTGGTAGCCGCGCCGCGCATCGGATTCGCCTATGACCTGTTTGGCGACGGCAAAACCGCTCTCCGCGGCGGCTTCGGTATCTTCTACAACCGCGTGAACGGCAACTCGGTTTACGGCATGACCGGCAACCCGCCGAACACCGTGACCGCCACCGTTTATGATTCCACCATTTCGGCTCTGGCGCCCGGACAGGGCTTCAGCTCGCCTCCCGGCATCGGTTGGTACAGCGATGGGCAGTGGGATTCCGAACGCAACGCCAGCCTCGGCGTGCAGCGCAATCTCGGCTGGGGCACCACGCTCGATGTTTCGTGGGTCGCCAACTGGGGCGTCAATCAGCCCTGGACGACCAACCTCAATCCAATCCCGCTGGGCGCGGACTTTGACCCGAAATATGCCGACCCGACCAAGTCCGGTTCGGTTCTGCCTTCGGTTTTCCAGCGCCCCAATTATCCAGGCTGGGGTAACCTCACGGCGCAGGCATGGGGTGGTTCCACGAACTACCACTCGCTGCAGACCCAGATTCAGCACCGCTTCCGGGGTGGCTTCGAAATTAACGCGAACTACACGTGGTCGCACGCCCTTGGCGTGACCAGCTTCCAGCCGCTCGTTGCCGACAATATGGAGTACAACTACGGCCCGCTCAGCACGGATCGCCGCCACGTGTTCAGCGTGAATTATGTTTACAACCTGCCCGGATTCGGCCAAAAGCTGCACAGCAGGGCCCTTGGCTTCGTCATCGATCACTGGGTGCTGGCCGGCATCATCCAGACGCAGTCCGGCGCGCCGTTTACGCCGAGTTTCACCACGTCTCCCACGGCCGACATCACCGGTACGGGCAGCCTTGGCGCCCGCATTGACGTGGTGGGCGATGGGAACGCGGCGCCGCCCAGCCAGAGCTACAACGGCCTCCCCGTGGAGTTCAACGTCGCGGCTTTTGCGGAGCCGGCGGTGGGGACCATCGGCAATGCGGGCGTCAACATGCTGCGTTCACCGGCGTGGACCAACTTTGACGCCAATCTCGCCAAGCGCTTCCCGCTTGGTAACGAGAAGCGGGCTTTCGTGGTGCGCATTGAAGGTTACAACATCTTCAATCACCCGGAATTCACGGGCCTGAGCACGCAGGCGAAGTACGACGCTACGCATACACAGATCGAGCCGACTTTCGGAATTCCCAACAACACGCGTCCGTCGCGCATCATGTCGGGAGTGCTCCGCTTCGAGTTCTGATCCTGTCTTCGCCGTGTCGACCGGGGTGGATCGGCGGGAAAACTGTTTCCTGCCGGTCCATTCTTGTCCCGCCGAGCCATCGGCGATAGACTATCAATGGTTTCAATAAAGGAGAGATAGAGAATGCGTCGCAGAGACTTCCTGCCGGCCATAGCCGCCACCCCTGTTCTGTTAGCTCAGGCTCAGGCGCCTCCCGCGGCTGGCGGATCCGGTCGTGGTGGCCGCGGACGAGGCGGTCCGCCCGAACCTCTGCCCCCATCCGACGTCAAAGCCGCTCCCCGCAAAGGCCGTATCAAGCAGGGCGTGACGGGCGGCGTCTTCGGCCGCCGCGGCACGCTCGAGGAGCAATGCCGCGAAGCCTCGCGGCTCGGAATTAAGGGTTACGATCTCATCAACACCCCCGAGCAGTGGGAAACCCTGAAGAAGTACAACCTGATCCCCACCATGTATCAGCCGCGCGAAGGCGCTGGCATCGGGAATGGCCTGAACAAAAAGGAAAATCACGACCGGCTTGAGGCGGTCATGAATAAGTCGATCGACGAAGCCGTCGCCAACGGTATCCCGAACATCATCACGTTTTCCGGAACCCGCAAGGGCCAGGCGGATAACGAGGGCGCCGATAACTGCGTCGAGTTTCTAAATAAGGTCAAAGCTCATGCAGAGGACAAGAACATCACCATCTGCATGGAATACCTCAACAGCAAGGTGAATCACCCGGACTACATGTTCGATCACATTGCCTGGGGTGTCGACGTCATGAAGCGCGTGAATTCGCCGCGCGTAAAAATTCTCTACGACATTTATCACGCGCAGATTATGGATGGCGACATCATCCGCAACATCCGCACGCATTACCAGTGGATCGGCCACTTCCACACGGGCGGCAATCCTGGGCGGCATGACATCGATGAGAGCCAGGAGCTCAACTACCACGCCATCGCCGAAGCCATCGCGGATCTGGGTTACCAGGGCTACATCACACACGAATACAGCCCGGCCCCCGGCCACGAGCCCATCGCTGTTCTGGAAAAAGCAATCGAAATCTGCGACGCCTAGGAGCTTATATGAATAACGGCATCAAGTGGATGATCCTGGGCGCGCTGGCGCTCGGCGGTATCGCGCTCCTCGCGCAGGAAGGCCGGGGTCCTGGAGGCGGACGTGGCAACTCGGGTCGCGGCGGATTCGGCGGACGCGGCGGCGGAGGTTTTGTCACTGCCTCTTATGACCATGACCCGCCGACGCTGCCCGCCGACCTGAAATCCGGCGGCGTCCTGATCTATTCGAAGACGAATGGCTTCCGCGATGAGAGCGGCATCGTCGGATCCGATGCCGCGCTTGCGGCCATTGCCCACGAGCGAGGATATCCCTACTATGTGACGGAAAACGCCGCCGTCATGAATAAGGATCAGCTCTCGAAGTTCAAGCTCGTGATCTGGAACAACAACAGCGGCGATACCCTGACGCCCGAACAGCGCGAAGCCTTCAAGACCTGGATTGAAAACGGTGGTTCTTACGTCGGCGTCCACGGCGCCGGCGGCGACCCTAAATACAATCCTCCGAACGGCCGCAGTTCGCTGGCGGACTGGCCCTGGTACATCGAGACGCTCCTCGGCGCTCAGTTCACCAGCCACTCGCCACAGCAGTTCGGCGACGCGCATGTGGAAGACACGAAGAGCCCTCTGACCAAAGGAATGCCGGCGGTTTTCAATCGCAAGGATGAGTGGTACGCGTTCGCCACCAATCCGCGCAAGACCCCCGGGTTCCACATCCTGATTACGGCGGACGAAAAAAGCTACAAGCCCGGCAACTCCACCATGGGAGACGATCATCCGCTCGCCTGGTGGCATTGCGTCGGGAAGGGCCACGTGTTTTATTCCGCGCTCGCTCACGGCGGAATGATGTACACCGAACCGGTCATCCTCCAGCTTTACGGCAACGCGATGGCGTGGGGAATGAACGAAAGCGGTAAGGCCTGCTCCGGTAAGTAGAGCTATCCGATCAGCTACAGGTAGCGCAGCAGGTCTTCCGTCCGGAAGCCGTGCGACATCGCGACCTCGCGCTGAATCTTCCCGGCGCGCACCATTTCCGCCAGCGACTGCTCCATCGAGATCATCCCGTCCGCCCGGCCCGTCGAAACCGCCGAGTAAATCTGATGATCGTCGCCGCGCCGAATGAGATGGCGCACGCCGCTTGTCGCCATCAGGATCTCCGTCACCGGATACCGCGCCGGCTGTCCCTGCTCCGGGTGAGCCGACGGAACAAGTTGCTGCGCCACAATCGCCAGCAGCGCCAGCGACAACTGCTGTCGAATCTGATGCTGGCTGTTTTGCGGAAACGCATCCAGAATGCGTCCCACCGCCTGCGACGTATCGTTCGTATGCAGCGTGGAAAGCACCAGATGCCCGGTTTCAGCCGCGGTCAGCACCGTTGAAATCGTCTCCGCATCACGCATCTCGCCCACCAGAATCACGTCGGGATTCTGTCGCAGAATGCTGCGCAGCGAACTCGCGAAATCGGGCGCGTCCTCCCCGATTTCAATCTGCTCCACAATCGACCGCCGGTTCGAGTGCACAAATTCCACCGGATCTTCAATCGTCACCACATGATCCTGCCGGTTCGTATTGATCAGATCCACCAGCGCCGCCAGCGTGGAACTCTTGCCGCATCCGGTCGGCCCCGTCACGAGCACCAGCCCCTGCCGCGCTTCCGCCAGACGCTTCAGTCCCGGCGGCAGATGCAGCGATTCAAGCGTCGGCATCTTGTCGGGCAGAATACGCACGCTCCCCGCAACGGTACCTCGCTGGTGATGGACATTCGCGCGAAATCGTCCGATACCCTCACGGCTGAAGCAGAAATCGACCGACTTCACCTTCTGAAAATCCCGATACTGCTGCTGCGTCATCAGCGACACCAGCAGATTCCGGGCACTCTCCGCGGTCAGCG
>DASYCD010000215.1:0-6501 GCA_036500405.1 Bryobacteraceae bacterium | reverse complement strand
AGTTTCGAGGGCGATCCGGACGGAGGTCAGCTCACCGACCAGCATGCCGGCCCATCGATAAATATTGTGTTCGCGAATCTGGGACCGCATACGGGACATGCGGTCCCTTTTTTGTTGCGGCGACATTTCGAGGGCGCGGCGGATGGCGTCGGCGACTTCCGCGGCGTCGTACGGATTCACGACGAGAGCTTCGGTGAGCTCATGGGCCGCTCCGGCGAAATGGCTGAGGATGAGAACGCCCTGATCATCCGTGCGCGAGGCGACGTATTCCTTGGCCACCAGATTCATGCCGTCATGCAGTGAAGTCACCATGCAGAGATCTGCCGCGCGGTACCATGGCAGGATTTCTTCGTGGCTGCGGTGCTGCACGTCGAGAACGATCGGCTTCCAGGCAGCGGTCTGGAAGCGGCGATTAATGCGGTCGGCTTCGCGGACGATTTCCTGCATGACTTCCTGATAACGGGGTATGTCGCCGCGGCTGGGCGCAGCCACCTGCAGGAAGGTGAAGTGTCCACGATACTTCGGATTGATTTCCAGAAAAATTTCGATGGCGCGGAAACGCTCCGGAATGCCCTTCGTGTAATCGGCGCGATCCACGCCGACGCCGAGCATGGCGCTTTCCACGCCGAGCTCGCGCAGCAGGCGCAGACGCGCGACGAACGCGGGTTCTTCGGGAGGCGCGGCCTCCGAAAACGCGATGCTGATGGGGAAAGGATGGACGAGCGTGGTGTGGCCGCGGCGATCAACGGCGAAACGCTCGTGGTCGATGCGGGATTCGAGAGCCTGATCCACTGTTGCGAGAAAGTTGTTGCAATGGGCCTGGAGGTGGAAACCGATGAGATCGGCGCCGAGGAGCCCGTCGAGCACTTCTTTTTGCCAGGGGCAGATGGAGAACGCTTCCGGATTGGGCCAGGGGATATGCCAGAAAATAGCGACGCGCGCATCGGGCCTCGCGTCCTTGATCATGGCCGGCACGAGCGCGAAGTGATAATCCTGCACGAGCACTACTGGATTTTCCTCGTGCCGCACTTCATCGAGAAGGGCATTGGCGAAGCGGCGGTTCACCACGCGATAGAGATCCCAGTCGGACGCATTGAACATGGGCCGCGTGTGGACGATGTGGCAAAGCGGCCAGAGTCCCTGGTTGGCAACGCTGAGATAGTAGCCGGCTTCTTCTTCGGGTGAAATCCAGATACGTCGGAGCGTGTAAGTGGGGTGATCGGGCGGGACGAGGAGGCGGCCATCCTCGTCGGCCGTTTCGCGGTCCGCGTTGCCGGTGCCCTGCGCGATCCAGGTTCCTTCGCAGGCGCGAAGCACGGATTCGAGCGCGGTGACGAGACCGCTGGCCGGGACTTCCCAATGGATGTGGCCGTTGGCGTCGCGCGTGTGGATATAGGGCTCGCGGTTGGAGATGGCGAAGAGGCGGCTGCCCTGGAGGCGCTGGCGGACGAAGGCGCGGAGCCGCTCGGGAGTCCACAGAGAATCGGAAGTATCGCGAAGGCGCGCCTCTTCCTCCGCCGCCGCGCGGGCCGTGGCGAGACTGGTGGCCAGGCGGGCAGCTTCGCGCCGCACGGGGCGGAAGGCCTCCTCTTCCGGTAATTCGAGCTGGTCCGCCGGCTCCCCCTTGTGTATCTCGCGCAGCCACTCGGCGAGACGATTTATGGGGCGGTGGAGACTCCAGCGCAGAATCGCCATGGTGACGAGGACGATCAGGAGCGTTTGCACCAGCACTCCCGCGAGCGACCTCCGCCAGAGATCGGATTCACGTACTTCGATATAAGCGGCGTCGTCAAAGAGAGCGAGCGAGCCGGGTTTTTCCGTGTTCAGGTTGAAGGGAACCGCGTACACGTGGAGCAGGTGATCGCCGGCGTGCATCAGTTCGCCCACGCCATGCGCGACGCGGGGAGCCTGCAGCGCGGCTTTGGGGACATCGATATTCCATTTCGTGATGTTGCCGGTAGTGACGAGCGGACGGCCGGAAGAATCGTAGACCGCAGCTCCGGCCAGGTTTTCGTGCCTGCTGAGGCGGTCGAGAATACCGCGCAGTTCGCTCCAGGATTGCGTTTGGGTGAGGCGGGCAGCTTCCGACTGTACGTTCTCGGCGAGCACGCGGTCGCGATTGTCCAATTCCTGACGAAGGCCGCGCGTCTGCATGCGTTCCGAATAGAACGCAAGAGCGAGAGAAACCAGAGTTACACCCCCGATGAGCGACAGGGTAAGCCTGACGGTAAGGCGCATAAGACAGAGTTTTCGCGGCGGGCCCGCGCGGAACGTCATGGAAAAAGAGCACCTGGGATACCAACTACAGGTTTCGTGCGCGCGGGGGCGCGTCTGGTACGGGGATTGCATCCTGTGGAGTGTGAGATGACCTGTACGTCCTTTCTCAGCGCGGACTTCGCCGGTGTACATCAGCAACTTGCAAAGGCCGGGGCGCTGGTTCTTTTTCTGGACTTCGATGGAACACTGGCGCCAATCTGCGACTATGCGGACGAAGTGGAACTGGCGCCGGAGGTGCGGACACAGCTTGCTTCGCTGGCGCAACGGTCAGACACGCTGGTAGCGCTGGTAAGCGGGCGCGAGATGTGGGACCTGCGGCGGCGCGTGGGCGTGCCCGGTATTGTGTACGCGGGCGAACATGGGATGGAGATTCGCGGGCGCGGCCTGCAGTTCATCGAGCCAGGCGCGCTGGCGCGGAGGGGCGTCATCAAACTGCTGGTGCGCGAACTGAACGCGAGCCTGCGGGATCTGCATGGCGTGTTTGTGGAAGAGAAACATCTGACGCTGGCCGTGCATTTCCGCATGGCGCGCAGGGACGATATTCCGGAGATCCGGGATCGCGTACGCGCGGTGGTGGGGATGGCGGGGGATCAGGTCGAGATCCGGCCAGGGAAGATGATCTGGGAAGTCCTGCCGCACACCGGATGGCGCAAGGGCGCGGCGGCGGAATGGATCTACAAGACCTGCGATGTGCGCGACGGCCTTCCGATATACGTTGGTGACGATGAAGCGGACGAGGACGCGTTCCGGTGGTTGAAGGGATGGCTCACAATCCGTGTGGGCGGGGATGAAACCTCCGCGCAGTACACCCTGGCGGGCCCAGAGGAAGTGCATCAGTTTCTCGCCTGGCTCGTGCAGAACCGCACGCAATGAGTGCGCGGTTTCGGTAGAGATTACCGGGCTTTCCACAGGTAACGCGAGTTGCACGTGAGGTCCGTACGACTACGCCGGGTCGACTGCCTGCAACGCCTGCGGGGCGGAGAAGCTGAGCGAAAATCCCACGAGCCGTCGATGCCGTCTTCGTCAATCACGGGATGATCGAGCGAGGCCTGGCCTTGGTCTGGAACGGGGCGAGGTCGGTTTGGAGTTGTGACGCGGCTTGATTTGTTCGCCACAGGCACCCTACTTCGTGGCTACCTGGTCCTGGGGGTTCATGTAGCTCAGATGGAGAAAAACCGGCGTGATCTGGAACGGCAATTTTTCTTTGGCGGAGACGAGCGGCACGTTGTGCATGGCGATCATTTCGAGCTCGTCGGTCCACGGGTCGAGCTTCGTGCGGGAGCCGAGGGGCAGGGCTGCGATCTGATCGACGCGCGTGGTCTGCAACTGCGGCGCGCTGTCCATCAGGGCGGCCATGCGGGTAACGTCGTGGCCGGCGATGAGTTTGTCGCCAAAGAGCGGATGCGTCAGCGAGGGGAGGCTTGTCGCTTCGCTGCCGAGCGCTTTGAGGAAAAGCCCGGCTTCGGCGAGCTTGTCCTTATAGGGAGACTTCTGGAGAATTTCGACGGCGCGTCCGTTTGCCGCTTCCTCTTCCTGGGGTGAGCGGGCGAGCTTGAAGTGCTCGACGATCTTCTCATCGTCGAAGCGCAGGCGGTCGGCGAATGCGAAATCGGTGCTCGTCGTGTGGCCGAGGGCGATGTGAGCCAGTTCGTGCGCAAGGATTGCGGCGAGCGAAGCTTCATCAGGCAGCGTATCGAGCATGCCTCGGCTGATCACAATGGTGTGGCCGATCGTGAACGACTCAAGCGGCGTGGTGAGGAGCACGCGCACACGCGCTTCAGGCTGGATGTTCAGATTATTGGTGACTTCGAGATTGTTGACGACGGTGTCGAGAACCTTATCGACGCCGCCCGCGCGGGCAATCAGGCCGGCGCGTTCGAGGCGATCGAGAATATTGTCCTCCGCCTCGCGCTGCCAGGCGCGAAGGCTTTCCACCGGAGAAGGATCGGCAACCTGCGGGCTTTTATCTTCGACGTCTCCGGTCTGGACAGTCAGGTTCGTGAGCTCCTGGGCACGCTCTTCGGGCGCCGTGTAGCCCCAGAAACGGGTGAGCGCTTTGAAGTGCGCTTTGTGGATCTTCAGGGCGTCCGCCAGCTGGGATTCTTCGCTGTAGACCTCGTAAGGCAGCCAGAGGTCCGGGCCGGCGTTGATGCGCCAGCTATCGAAGTGCATATACATGTTGCCGCTCGAAGAACCGCTGTACGTGCCGTTGAAGCGCACGATGTTGCAGCCGCGGTCTTCGATCCAGATGTTCCCGACGAAGCGGCCGCGGCCAGCGCTCTTCAGCGGAGTGACTGAGAAGACGAGTGCGCGGATATCGCCGAGGAATTCGCGGCGCAGGAACTGGAACTCATAATGGTTGCGGTCGAAGGCGCCGCCGTCGAGAAGCATCATCTGGGCGAAGCCCTTCGGCAGATAGCGAATAGTGAGGAAGCGCGAGAATAGATCGAGGCGGCTGGCGCCGGAAGAAGCTTTCGAGAGATACGAAGTTTCGCCGATGCCGTGCGAGAGATCGACTTTGCCGAGGAAGTAGTGGTCAGTCGTAGGGGCAGTGCCGAAATCTGCGTCGGGCGCGAGTTCCTGAATGTAAGTTTCGGCGACGGGGGTGCGCGCCTGGAGGACAGAGAGCAACGTACTTTCGTGGGCGATGGCCTCGTCCATGATCTGGTCCGGCGTCATGGACTGCGCGGATACCGAGAGTGCGAAAAGGGCGCCAAGAATAAGAGTGGGCGCGAATCGGTTCATCATAAAGTCCTCCATCAGGAAAGCTCGAATGTGATCTGGACAAGCCCGGTGCGGTCAACGGGGACGCCGTCTTTTTTGCCGGGACGAAAACGGATTTGCTGGGCGGCGGCGCGGGCGGATTCATCCAGCCCGGAGCCAAGGCCGTGGACGACGCGGAGCACCTGCACTTCGCCGGTCGCGTGGAAGACCACTTCGAGTGTTACGGCGCCTTCGAGTTTTTTCGTGCGCGCTTCAGTAGTGTAGGCGGGTTTCGGCTTCCAGAGAACTTCGACAGGGGTTTCAGCGGGCGCGGATTCGGCGCGGCGTGAGGGACCGGGAGCGGCGGATTTTTCGGCGCCATTGCCGAAGCCGGCGTTGCCTACGACTTGTCCGCCACCTGCGCCATGGGCCGTTCCGCTGCCGGACCCGGAGTCGCCGAAGCCGCCGAGATGAACGGAGCCTGCTGATGCGCCTTTCGCGGCGAGACCGCCGCTGCCGCGCGGGGCATCAAATCCACCGGTCTGCACTTCCAGATGTGGAGATGGGGTGTGGCCATTCGCGGATTGTCCGGCATTGTCGAACACGCCGGTTTTCACGGGGGGTGTGTAGCGCGACGGCAGACTGGGGGACTTCAGGTCTGCGGCCTGAATGGGAGTTGGCGCCAGGGGCGCTTGCGGAACAGGTTCAGGCGCAGCGATGGATGCGGCCTTCGGGTGTTCGACGGGGACGGGCGCAGTCATTCTCCTGGCGACAATCGTGGGCGCGGAGTGAATTTCTGGCGGCTTGATTTCGGGGGCCAGCTTCGGCAGGTCGCGGCGAACATGAACAGGCGGAGCCTGAAGCGGCGTGTGCGGCTGCGGCGGTACATAGATGAGCGGCGTCACGACTTCGCGCGTGTAAGGTACAGGCGCATCGGACGGGCCGGGCAGAAGTATCAGGCCGCAGATGAAAACGACGTGAATGGAGGCGCTGATGAACCATCCGTCCGGTTTCCAGTCTTTCGACCATTCATTTTTCGCTCGCCACATCCTGATTTGCATAACCCCGGTCAGGGAAAGTAGTCCCGCGTACACCTAGGGCATTGACGTATCCACTGTGCTTCCGATCACCAAGTCGCAAAACAATTGCGGGAAATAAGCCATTTCGCGTTCGTATGTGCGAATGGATCTCCACAATAAAGGTCCAGGAATTACCACGGAAGGGCTCGAAAAAGCGGTAGGATTTTCCACGCTAACGAAGGGCAGCAGACTGAAGGGAATACGAGTGGCGTTGAGGGGCAACTGTTGCACCGGCGCGCTATATTGAAGACTACTCATGAGTCAGAACAGTTTTGGCGCGGCTGCAAGCCTGAAGGTTGGGGGCCGGGATTACCGCTATTTCAGCCTTGCGGCGCTCGAAAAGAAAGGCATCGCGAACGTGTCGCGCATGCCGGTTTCGCATCGGATCTTACTGGAGAATCTGCTGAGGTGCGAGGACGGCCGAAAGGTCCACGCTTCTGAT